>CAYYZT010000044.1:8377-14280 GCA_964476015.1 uncultured Chitinophaga sp. | reverse complement strand
CCGCTACCTATTGATGCTAAGGGCAAATCTTTGCCCCCGAGCTTTTGAAACTTCTGTTTTTTGGGGTCAAATTGGGTATAACGAAATTCGAGTGGTGGCAAGCTTTCTGATAAGGCACCATCAAAACCTTCTACCCTAACTACAGCCAAAAGCGAAACGCCGTTAAGCGGCAAGTGTTCGTTGTTTGCGGCCACCTTATCCAAATAGTCGAGGTGGTAAGTTTTGGTATGGATGATTTGTTGGGATTGGGTTTGATCGTTCCAAGGTTGATGGAATATTTTGATGGCATTGCACCTTTTGGTTGTTCGCTCCTCAAACCCTTGCTTGTAAGATGAGTAGGAATCTGGCCGCTCTTCGTATTCAAACAGTACTTTTGAAAAATAGTATTTGTTGCTGCCTATATCATAGTCGGCATATAATATCTCCCTTATATACAGTTGGTCCCAGTGGTGGTAATCGTCCTGCTCTATAGTGCGATCATACTTATAGATAATCTCGTTGCCGAAAGGGTCTACCGTTTTACTAAGCTTCCACGCAAAGCTATTGTTGCGGTTTTCCGGATCGGCAACAACTGCATCGTCATTACCTTTGGAATTAAGGTTGCCATAGTAGCTAACCAGCCCATCCTTGGTCATTACCTTCCAATAATCGTTGCCATTGGTATAGTAATGGTATATGCGGGCAAAAAGGCCTTCGGTACGAGGCTGATACCTTCGCCATCCTTCGCCCTCCTCCACTTTAATTAGGTCTTCTGCACCAGAGAGGATAAAGGTATCCCTATCATTATCATATAGCGGCACCCCTTTTGCAGTTTTGCGCATAACACCAGGAATGCTAATACCCCACCCCAGCCCAAAAGCACTGTTTCCGTTTCCGGAACTGTAACTCAAGGTAATTTCTGGCTGAAAGCCGTTTCTACCAGGCGGCAATGCAATAGGAACGGAAAAATTACCGGTACCGGTAAAAAGATCTGGCGAAAACTTTTCACCCATACCGCTTAATGCGCCCCCGCCTTTGGGGGTAGAAATTGGTGACTGAGACATAAAATGTTCAATTGTAAGATATTCAGGTAAATAGGGTGGGAGAGAGCCCATCCAATCGGTCATGATCAAAAAAGCTTTTTACTTGGGCTCAGGTCTTAAGGCTGAGTGCCATTTCTAGAGCAGCCATGTGGCTCTTGTACTTTAGTATGGCACACTGTTCATACAAACCTTTATCCAGTGGCAATTCACTTGCAGTACTCAAAATCCTAAAGGGCTTTATAACATAGTTTTTGTGAAAAAAACACTTGTATGTTGCGCTTTAGCAACTGGCTTTTTAATATTTGGCATACTGCGAACTGATCACCGGCATGGCTTTTAATGATTAGGAACTAATTCCACTTCTCATTAATCTTAGCAATATGTTTATGATCAACGATCCATGATTCAGATTTAACACCGTTACAGTAGTAGAGTTTGTAGATATTGGAATTCCTACAATTTGGTGACGGAAACTGATTCTTAGATGTTGAAAATCGTACAGGCTAAGATCTAAAGGTGTTACTGTGCCATTTTCACCTGGCACAACAACTTGGCTAGCAAAGTCTAATATGGTTTGTGGGTTATTAAAGTCAATATTTATGGAAGAATCAAATATAGCCGGGTTGATAGTTAGCTCGCCACTTAAGGTATAGGTCTCCACCTGGTTACTACTAATGATGGCGTTTTCTCCTTCAATGGCAATCAATTTGCCCAAAGGATATGCGGTAGGAAGTGCAGGAAGTGTAGGGTTTGAGTGGCTTTCAAGTGTTAACGATCCAAAAGGGAAGTGTTGGGTGGTCACAATTGTTCCGTCAAAAGTATTCTCTTCGATTATAAGCTTGTCGTCGATAATAGAAGTGCTGATGTGGCTAAGCCAAATACTATCAATGTGGGCCTTAATTAAAGTAAGTTCCTCTAATGGAGTAGTAGGTGTAGCGCCATTTCGCCAATCGTCCCGATTAAATAAACGGGTATGATTTGACGAATCTATCTTTATCGCCGATTCATTTCCAAGGCTCCCTATGTCTTCTATGGCCAATAGCCAGCTACCCAACTGTTCTGTTGTGGCCGCAGAGTATTCATATACTTTGGCCGTTCCGGAACCATCGTTCATAAGCAACTTGCCTATATCGGCGGTAGTGAGGTTTTCGTCTTTCGGAAACGCGAAGTATGTACCTCCCAAAGAGCCCGTAATATTTTTTAACAGTGAGTTCATTACCGCTCCGGTAATCTCTCCCGTGCCATTGGTGGTTATATCTTGGTCAATGGCGGTATTGAGTTGTGGTATGGTCTTAAACATAAAAAATGGATTTTAAGGATTAGTATTTCTAACGGTGATGAGGTTGCTTGCGGTTTTCCCTTTGTAGCTTATCGTATAGCTGAAGCTGTCTATTGCGGGCCTTTTCTTCCAGAAATCACTGGAGGTATTCAGGGCATAACCAACTTTGCGGGTAGGCGTTCCGCCATAATCCCCATTGTAATCTTCATTGTAGTCGGAACCGTTATTCTCCAGAACGGTAATTGTGCCTGCATCAATGTTCCCGGCACCGACGTTCGTAAGCTCAACCGGTATGCCTCCGTTATGTTTGGTTACATCTATCTCGAGATCGGTCGGCAGGTCGCAACAAATATCCAATTGCACATCGATAGGTGCAGCGGAAATCTCGAAGTCAAGGTTATCAAGTATAATACGGCCCGTTACCATATCCCCGTTGGTTCCTAATGCACTGTAGCGAATATTCACGTTCTCATCTGGAGTTTCCAAAACCGGTTCATCCTTGATATTAACCAGTAAAGTGGAGGGATAGCTAGGGTCAACATAGACAGAACCGATAGCTCCGCTGTCATATCCGAAGTTTTCGCCAAAGCTGTAAGTGCTGAAATTGACCCTGCCACTTAGATCGACACCGATTACGCGACCAGTACCTAGATAGCCTTGGTCTTCCTTGAGCGGGATTATTAAATCTTCCAGTTCCATGTTCGTTATTTTTTAGTTTGATTATTGCCTGCGAGGTAAGGTACCCGCATAGGTTATCACCATTATCACGTCGAGTATTTTACCGTCCACGAAATGGTCTTCGGCATCGGTAAAGTCCAAGGTCCATTTTCCTTCAGGAGTACGACCGAGCAAACTAGTTAAAGAACCGCCTCCCAAAAGCGTACTAATGATACCCTTGCTATTGGTGGCACCAATGCCTGTTATAGGCGTTGGGTCGTCGGTTGCTATGGTAGTGATGGATAAGTCAAATGGATCGTCCGCGAATATTTCCTCGGTAGGGTCTGTCCTATCCACCAAGAAATAAAACTTCAGTTGTTCCATGCTCAAATCGGTGATATTGGCTGGGAAGTCGAACCGCCTGATATCAAGATCCACTTTCATCTTTTGCGTAGGCTCGAACTCATCGGGGTGCGTAAGCGCATAGAACGCATCGGCAAACTCTGTGCGGAAACTAAATGCCCTGTCCGCAACAAAATCAGTTCCCAACCTGCGCATCACCTGCTGTTCGTAATCATAGGAGTGCAGAGCGGTGTATTCAATGGTGAGCAATACATCGGCAATGCTGCTATAGTCGAACATGTTGGAATCCTTCGGCATCTTAAATTGCCAACGGGTATGCACCCCAGAACCTTCGAACGGGTTAAGCAGCCTTTGGTCTTGCATTTGCATTTCGAAAACGCCTGTAGCTTCGCTTGCACCGCTAAGTGCAACCATTTCAGGGTCACGGCGCACAATGACGTCTTGGAACACCGTGCCGCCGATCACCACATGCGAAATGCCCGAGGAGGTAAGCGTGGCCTTGATACCCGCAGTCGGTGGAATCAGTGCGATTACCGTGGTTTTAACCTTCTTGATTAGGCGCAGGTAATGGCCAGGGAAATCCCTGTCGAAATACTCCATCATCGTATCAAAGGCTATCTCGCCGGTTTCCTTGAACTGCTGGAACTCCATCGGGGCCATGCTGGCCAACGAGAACGTGCGGCTGATGTTCAGCTTGCGCTTTTCGGTTTCAATGGCATACTGGTCAAGCTTGTACAAATCCTGTAACAGGCGGGCAGAGCCGGTAAGACCACGGCGATCAGGCGCGTTAGCCCCAGGAGTTTGAATAGCATAGTTATCCGTAGGTGACTCCCAGTAATCATCCTGGATCATGCCGGTCGGCAATTCTTGGCGTTCAAATGCCAGTTGGTTTTGGGCCAGCTTAGCAACTCCGGTGGAGGTTTGGAGGAAGTAGCTGTAAATGTTTTCCAGTACGCCCGACATCCAATCGTATAAATCCACGTTGGTAAACTTGTTGTTCAGAAAGTCGATTGTGGCTTCGGCATTCTGCACCTGCAATTCCGATATATTACGGTCTTGGTCGGCAACGCGTACCCTATCCTTGGCAATTTTTACCTGTTGGTCGCCGATGCGTATATCCTGCGTAGCCAATGTTTTTTGGTAGTTCCAATCATCCTCTCGGCGGCGTTGGGCCGCCCACATAGAATTTGCATTAATGCCTGCTTGCATAAAGGCTTGGGCAATTTGGCCTGCACCTCTAATTGCCACTCCTGCCGCAACCATTCCTTTGTTTGCTAGCTCTGAAAATCCATTGCTCCCACTTGCTGTTCCTATTGATGCTAGCGCATCTCCAATTGCTATGATCGACTGAATGTTTGCCACTTGCCAATACAAATCCATCATTTTAAGCTCAAAGTCGTTAAATCCAGCACTAATCAGCTTATCCAACTCTTGTACCTGTATCTGTGCACGTTCGCGTTGCAATGCGGCAAGGTCTACCTCGCCTTCGGCAACTTTTACCTGTAGATCCTTCAGTTTCACGGTAGCTTTGCTCAAGGATAAGTCTTGTTTGGCTTTGAGCAAGTTATAATACTCCGCGTCACGTTTCTCCAAAGCGGAAAGGAATGCCGCCTCCACTTGTTGGGCAATGCCCACCATCTGCTTGGCCCGTTCCAAAAGATATTCGTATCGATATATAGTCGGGCGGATGTTTACGGTACCGGGAAGTACGATTTGTCCGTTAGCTCCAATCTGCGGTAAGCCTGTTACGGTATCCGTAGGGGCGGCAAACGCATCCAGTTCGCGTTTCATGCCCGCTATGTTCAAGCAGTTACGAATTTTAAACAGGTTGAGTTCAGCAGATAAGCTAAGAGTCTTAAATACTGGGTTTTCCGGCACACAGAACTCTATACCCATAATCGGTACATATGGAAACGGGTAGCTATTCAACTCGTCCAATGCTTCCTGCGGGGTATAGATGCCTATCAGAACCTCTGTATCCCTCGGGTTAGGATAAGCTAGGTTTACCTTACCTGCTTTGAAGAGCTCTCTCTCTCTCTCAATTCGTACGTTATATCTCTGTTTCTCTTCAGCCAGCCAAGGGAGGTCAAGATAGGGACCTTGCTGCTTTTCCTTATCCTTGAAGGTAAGCTTGTATATCGCGTTGGTATATTCATCGCCTTGCTTATCCTTAATGGTCTGGGATGCTTTTTCTACTACAGCCAAAGACATCACCGCTTCATTTATGCGCTCATACTTTTGCTCCCTAGTAGCTAGGATTGAGCCCATATCCGCACTTGGATGCGCTTCGATGTTTTTAATATAGTCATCCGCAGCTTGGATGTTGCTTGCCAAATCAAAATCAACGTCGCCGAGACCGGTGGTTAGGATTCCCTTAACCTCATTTGCATGGGTTACGGCAGCATTACTGCTATGAGATACTCCTGAAACAGCCACAAAGATGTCGTCTATTGCTACGGCATAAGGGTTGTAGGTCGCCTCATCCAGCGTTTCCAATAACAAGCAACGGGTATCTTTATAAACCGTGCGTACTTCCATATCGCATACTGGTGGAAGCTGCTTCAATACTTCATTGTCCAATA
>CAYYZT010000044.1:0-8367 GCA_964476015.1 uncultured Chitinophaga sp. | reverse complement strand
GCCGATTGCAAACTCATAAAGCTCACGTGCCAGGCCAACAGTTTCTACAGTGTCCTTGGTGAACTCCGCGTTAGCATAACTGATGAAGGTTTGAGCAATCGTGTATAGGGTATACTTAAAATAAGAATTGGCTCTGCCCGAAGCAATCTGGTGTGGGTTTAGCGGATCTAGGAGCCAGTTGGCCATTACCCGGTTATAGTCTGGATTGGCAGAGCCAGCATCCAACTTAAGCCCCTCATAAATTTTCCGTTCGGATTCATCGTTATGGCTAAAATCATATACCGTTCTGAACCACTTCAGCGCTTCTTTGTAATGTCCCCTTTGGCTTAAATGGATACCCAAAAGCATTGGCACGTGGTAATAAGCCTCACGGAAATACTCACTGTTCCAAGAAATATCATAGATATTGGTGTTATTACTATAATTTGAAGCTATAGCAGTTTTTTTCAAAGCAAGTTGAGCACCCGTTGCTTCTTCGGTAATTTCTGCGTAAGCGCTGAGAACCGGAGATACTCTTTTTCTTGCAGTTACATCAGCAGTAAAAAACGCTGCGAAAGAAACGGTAAAATTACCAACCAGCCCATTGGGGTTTTTGACAGCTCGCAAACTGAAAATCTCATTGCCCGAATTATGACGGAAGTAATCAAACCTACCATTCAAGTTATAGGGTCCTTGAATTATATCGGTTCTGTTGACAAAAGTGATCACAGAGTTCCAGTGGTTGGAATTGGATTTGCCCTTAAATGTATCCTTATTACCATTAACAGTTTGACCAAAAATGGTAAAGTTCAACAAAGAATTTATTAGACTTTCCAAGTTTAGGTCATAGCTCGAAATCGGATTCGACGTATTGTCCTGACGGTAATTCTTCCAAACTTTACCTGAAACTTTATTTAGGTTTTCACTGAACCATTTCAAATCTCGAGCTTGTTCAGACTTGTCTTCCTTTATGTATGTTTTGTTTAGCCAAGAGTTTATATTGTTCATTTCTGGGCGCGTATCACCATAATCAATATGGTCAAGATCGCCGTTGTAATCATTAACAATAAACTTCTGGCCTCCAACCCAACGAGTTTGGAAAACCTCAAAAATATGGGCAATTGAGGTTGGGTTTGACGAGCTATTTAGAAAGTTATTACTCTGGCTTAAGTAGGGAACTGGACTGTATAATATATTTGCAAGGATGGTATTATTTGAATACGCCAACATTCTGCGCAGTAATTTCTTATGGCTATCATTTAAAGTGAAATTGCTTAATCCATGTCCAGTTAAGTCAACCAATAACCTATCCAAGTCAAAGAATGTTTTAACTTTTCGTCCGCTACCTTGTGTTAACTGTCCAGGTGCGAAAATGTACCACTTAAGGCTGCCATTTTGTTCCATTAAAATGAACAGCTCATTGGTTCCTGCTATTGCCGAGGGATTCGTTATATGTCCTTTATAGGTACCTCGTTCATTTTTTCGAAAATTCAATGAATGCCATTTTAGGTCATCATTGTGCCCAACCAGTCGATATGAAACATACCCTCCATGAGATGCAATTATTATCCGGTCGTACGAATCTTTATTGTCTTGGTTAAAAGTTGAATTATTGTTTGGCTTTAGTAAAACATATTCATGGATTTTTAGATGGCTGGACTTTTTAGCCGGAGCCACCATTTGCCACTCATCTATTTCCCAGTCCTTGCCCTTACGATTGAGCCAGTTAATGTAGATAGCTTTATACTCCACCCCTCTGAACAAAACCTCAGGTCGCACCCTTTCATCATGGCTTTGCAATACCATCAAGGATTCCAAATCAACATCCTCTGGCAAGGCTAGTTCTGTATATTCTGTATCCCAATAAAGCTTTTCAAGGTCGTATCGCACATACACTAACTTTTCTGTTAAATCTTCATGTATAATAGCAAAGAGATAGATGTGCCGTATTCCCTCTTCCTGTTGGTAAACGCAAGAGCCTAACAACTTCCTAACGTTTTTTCCCAAACCCTCTATCGGTTGCCAAGATTGATATTCACCCTGATTTAATTGAGTGTCGGTAGATTCTAGCCAATATGCACGGTTGCTCTTTTTGCTAATGGCATATATATACATGGTAGATTTGTCACCAAAACTACTATTGTTCACACAGTCCTGCTTCCTTATCCTAACTTTTGTTGATACTGTGGCCGAGATATCTAAGTTTGTAATATCCGCTAGGAAATCGGAATACTCTTTCGCAGCCATACAAGCAGCCACAGGTGTCAACCTGTTGTTGCCCCTAATATCGTTGGCCAGTTTTACAAAAGCAGGTGACTGCTTGTATCTAAGCGTTGGCAGCAACAAGTTTTCCGGATACATGAATACGAACATGGCCGCCCTCCAAGTAGCATAAGAGCCAAGCCATTTCCACTCCTCCTCAAAGTTATCGGCTCCGCGAAGCTCGAACGTCAATATAGTGGTCTCGTTGAGGACGATATCATTATCTATTCCTAAGCTCTCCGTCCAAATCAATTGCTGCACCACATCAATGGCATGTGAAAGCCTCGTAGTGTATTGGCAGCAGTTGATTTTGAAATCAACTAATAAACGATTGCTTAATGTTTCCGCATTTTGCTCAAGGGTGCGCTCCTCATCCCCGCATAGATTTACAAGGGCATCACGCATAATGGGCAAAATGTTTTCCTCTACCTCTTTTATGCCGTTTTCCAAAGCGGTATCCAATGTTTCAAGCTGAGAAATCCTTGATTTCAGTTTACGCTCCCATTGGGTACGATCTTTCCATGTAGCGCGCCATGTTAAAAGCCTACTGTAGAAATCCGTGTTGTTTTCGCCATAAATTGGCGGGGTTATTTTAAACAGAGATGGGCTTAATGAGGTTTGTGTACTTGGATTTGGGAAACCGGATTCTTCGTCGTTCCATACCGCATAGAGCTTTCGCCATTCATAAGCTTGTACAAGAATGTTCACCAATTCACGCCTTTCCTCAGGCAAAATAGTATTGGCCGTGTAGATGTCGGCAAGATTGAGTAGTCGCTTGTAACTAGGATAGTCCAAGTTCAATTGTGCCAATCGTTTGTCAATGCTGATACCTGCCTCCTCCATAAGCGGCAAGTCGTCAAGTACCTCGGTGCTCGAGGTTACACCCAGCGCATTTTGGATTGCAGTATCCAATAGGCTGCTATTGAAGGAATTGTACAGGCTATTGATAGCCGTGGTCCTGTTTCTCCAAAGGGTGTAAGCGGTATTATTGGTGTAGCGGGTAAAATCCTCAGCAAAAACCAGATCAGGATCGACTACGGGAATTGCATTGCGGGATTTAAGAGCCTGCTGCCATTCCCTTCTATCCGAAAGCGATGCCCTCCATTTTGGCAAGCGGCCTTTTGATAGGTACCAGTGCTCATAAAACCAAAACGGATAGCTGCCACTGTCTACATAATTGCTATCGGCCACTAAGTAATCATCTTCTTCCTCTGCAAACCAACTTCCCCATAGCGTTCGCTTTTTATATGCTGTTACCAATATTGCGGTAAGCTTTGAGAATTCCTGATCTAGTATGGGTGTACCGGCAGTGTTTTTGGCCCTTATCTGCATGATGAAACGGAAGTCATCAACACTGATCAAGAGTTTGCTCTGTATTTCTTTTTCAGCTGCTTGTACCTGTGTAGGGGAAATCCGGTTGATACTATCCAGCAACTGGGAAAGGTTTGCTGCAAGGTCATCGGTTGCGCCAATGCCACCCAAACCCACTTTCAACATTTGGTCAAACCCATAATTGTAATAGGCTTGCTCAATTACAGTAACCACTGATTCCAGTTGTGCTTTCCGTTCATTGAAAACATCAATAGCGGGTTTCCCAGCCGTATAATCGGGCAGACTACCATACCCTACAACTTCAGGATCCAAATATGGCACCTCGTCATCAGCGGTAATAACTATATTGCCTTCTTTCGGCTCTACCAGTGGTTGCCAGAAAAACTCATAATTAAGCCTTAAATCATTTGTTACTTCCTCACTGTACCAGTCAGGCGCAATACGTTTTTTAACGGCCAGCGTAAGTATATTGAATAGTTCTTGGTAGTCATCTTGGGTAAGTACCTGTGCCGTGGCATTAACCCGTTCTTTTTTGAATGCTTCGTAGATATTGGCCAAACGGATAAACGCTGTCTTATCCAAGCGTAAATCATCGTAAACTTGCTGCTCTATGGATGTGTCACCGGCGAGCAATGCGTTTTTCTTTGAAACGATATTGCCTACATTTATTGATCCAAAAGCCCACGGCGTTACGGTAACAGTTGTATCTTCTATCGGTTTGTAATAGCTTATGGTGTTGCTGGCATAGCCTTGAAAGATATCTTCCAAATAAGGATAGCGTTTGATTATTGGCAAGGATTTCTTGAAACTGATAACGGCATCATCAATCGCGGTATCATCAAGGACAGGTTCGTCTACCTCTATCTCCAACTCTGGCGCGCTCCCGTTATAGGTAATGTTGGAAATCGTATATTGCTTGGGAGCTGACCCAACCACATTTACTGAAATCTTATCACCCGCGCTAAAAGTACCGGACGGGATAGCGGTAAAGCTGTTATCATAAGTAACATCAAAGCCTTTCTCGGATGTATCAACCTCTTTAATTCTGAAAAATATGCCGACGGTAACTTCTGAGGCACCTATTGAATTTACCGTTACAAAAGTGGTATCCGTGGAATCATCATCTACACTGGTGAGCTTGTATTCTACCCCGTCAATCAAAATACTGCTTCTGTCAGGGTTAGAGAGATCAAAATAGGATTCGTACGCACCATTAACGACTACTGTATTCCCATTGGTAACGGTAACATTCGCCTGCTCCGAAATCACTAGTTTTCCGCTTACTTCGTTCCCCAAGAGTGGTTCATCAACCTTTATCGTTGAATAAGCACCGCTGTCCGTAACAGTATTGACCGTAAGATTTTCTATGGAGGAGTTCGCACCGGGTCGGATGAGTTTTACCGTATTGCTGGAAGCAACTATCCCGGAGAGGTTTGGTATTTCAAATGTAAATGTGCGGTTACCTAATCTTGGCTGAACGCTCACAAAAGCCCCGCCGCTATTTGCTACAGCAAAATCAATGGAAGAAAAGGTAACAGATCCTTCTTCATCAAGGGACTTCAGTTCGATTGGTAGTGAGAATTTAGTATCATCGGCAGTTCCATCCACCCCGCTTACATTGTATACACCGTTGTTTAGCAGATTGCTTGAAATTTCTATGGGCTTGGTAGGCGACACATAAGCTTTATCGAATGCCACTTTCACAACGTTATCGACAACCACCAAGCTATTCAATATTATGGCGTGGGATTGGTGGTAAACGATTTCTCCCGTGCTGCCCGAGTTTAAGACCCTATCAACCGTTATTGTTATGCCGGCAACCGAATCAACCTTATATATACCATCGTTGCTGCCCCAACTGTTGCCATAAGTTCCACGCACTTCTATGGTGTCGTTGGTATTTCCCGTAAAAGAGTTGGCAAGTTGGATAGTTGTTCCACTGAAATCCGTAACAGGGATAATTAGCGGAAATGAAACCTCTGCTGTTGAAGATAAGGCTGAAAGCTTTTCGGCAATTCTAACTTTAGTATTTGTCGTGCCATCATAAACCGCAGATACAACAGTGTAGATGCCATTATTACCCGGCGACAAAGTAATCCTAACCTTAGTTCCCGGAGCTAAGGAAGATTCAAAATCCGCGGCAATTTCAAATTCAGAGTATGAAGGTTCTATACCGCTCTCAGACCAGCTATCTTCATTTAGAAATTTCTCTAGCCAAATTTTATCGACAAACTTGCGACGTGAAGTCCAAACGTTAAATGCAGGATTTTCCGACAAAGCAAACATCCCGGCGGAACTTGTATCCGTTGGACGGAAGTCGTCAATAATAAGAAGGTCAGGATCAATGATATAAACCGCGTTGCTTGAATCGGCCAAAGAGTACTTATCGTTGTTGTTATCTTCTGCGAGCCACCGTTCCTGCTGAAACTCCTTCTTCCATGTGATAATATAAGGAATAGGCTGCGAATTATCGGTGCCAGATCGGGTATAATTCCTGAAGCCGAAAATCTTTTCTAGGTTATCATGGCTGAGGGCTTTCCAAGCATTGCTTGCACCTAATGTTAGGTAAAGCTTATCCGTTGTGAAAACTTCCCCAGTGATATTGTCATCATCATCATCAAACCATAAGGTTATACCCATTTTTTCAGCGAGCTTTCGTTTCCTTGCCTGGTCATTGCTGTTCGCAGCAGCCCTTACTTCGGCAAAACTGGTACCGTTTGCTTCAAGTAAAGAATGATAGGCAGTCTTTAAATAGTGCTTTTCGGCCAGCTCAAAATCCCGTTGCTGGCAGGCATTCGGCTCAACCCCGTTTTTAAAACAGTTCAGAACTTCAATAGCTACCCGGTATTGGCAAATTCTTTCATGTAATTCCGCACAATCGGTCAACAAATTTTGGAAATTGATGCAGAACAATTCCTGGAGCTCAGAGGTTTCTACAAATCCGTCCGGGAAATCCATAGTCGGCGACGGACTTGATTTTTTGTACAAATGGTGTTCTGCATACCAAAGCAGGTCAGCCAAATAAGCAAAAGGGCTAACCGCAGCCTCGCAATCATCGCACTTACACTTATCTTCAATCAGTTGCAGTACATCATTAATATTGTCATCGCCTTTCAATGAATAGGCAGCAACAAGCTTTTCGGCAAATACATTTTGGTATAAGCGTTGGTGGGCTGTGGCAATTCTATGGATACCTTCAACCTTCACTTGGTTCACTTGCCCTAAGCTTGCTATCTCGCGAACAATGTTACTTCTTGGCGTGGTAGCTATTTTAAAAACGCTGGTATATCCCTTATCTATGAAAGTGGCATTTAGGGCAAAATCTGATGAAAGCGTTTCCAGTTGTGCATGGGCGTCAAGCTTGGATATAGCCCAAGCATCATCCATATATTCAGGTGAGGTAAGCTCGCTCTTGCTTTTAAAAGAGCCAATGGCCCGGATATCGGCCAATAAGTATATATTATTTACGGATAGGAAATTTTCAAAAGCGCTGGAGTACGTTATATCCAAATCCGAAGAAAGCTCCGAAATGGCCTTACTAGCAATGGAAACCTCCAAGTTAAGATCTATGGTTAGCAGGATACTGTCTTTGAGGTCACGGATTTCCGAAAAAGGTTTCGTAAGGCTCCCAACCACCTCCTCTTTTTCGTTGTAGAACTCAAAGAAAAATGAAAGGGAATTGTATGCAGATGCTAAGAGCGCCTGCACTTCTTTGTTTCGATATATTGAAAAACCAAAGAAACCCAGTGCATTTGAGTTCGTTTGTCCCAAATCCTGGATAGTTGCTTCACCGTTTTTAAGCTTAATGCCGACCTCTAGGCCCGCATAAGGTTCATATGAATTGTTGGTGATTTGGGCTGTGCAATCAAGATAATCCTCAACTAACCCAAAGGCGGAAAGTTCGGAATCCAATATAACCGTTAAGGCATTATCGCCTTCTGTCAATGTTGCCGAAGCTAGGGCATTATGACTAAAGAAATAGCTTAGCGCACCGTTTTCGTCCCTTACCTTAAGGAAGATAACAGGAGATGGCAGACTTTCTGAGTTTATATTAAAGCTAAAAAGCGCATTTCCGTGGGCATTTGTCGTGATTTTTTTAACCAGTTCTTCATAGGCCCCCTCTTTTTTCCAAACTTCTATTTGCTTGTGGGAAAAAGGATATTTCTTACCAAATAAATTATCCTCAAAAGACAGGTTTACCTTAAAGTTATATATGGCCATACATGGAAGTTTTGTTGATATTTAAATTTCGAACCGATTATGGGTGTCCAATTTTTTCTTTTTAGCAGCAGCTTATTTGTAAAATTAGCAAGCTGTTTTTATTCTGCAAAATAATTTAGCTAAACAACTAAGATTATTGGCAATTGTGGGTGCAATTTGTTGATGCTCAATTGGCATTTTTTATATATTTCGCGGACACCCACCCTTTGACCTCTACTGTCACTTCATACCAGCCGTCCTGTTCCTGATGTATAGTTACTTGAGCGTTGCTTTTAAGCGGTAAAGCTGCCATTGCTGCTGAAGCGGAAGGTGTAACACGAATATTGAGGGAATCAGCAGTAACGGTACCTTTCTCGGGCAATGCTTGCTCTGCGGGCTCCTCGGAATCTCTGCCTGGGGAAAGAAGCTTGTCACGTAATTTGTCCAGAGGGAAGGCCGGGCCTGGGTCCACCTTCCTGCCAGGGGAGATTTCCTCGTGCCCCAATATCATTTTTATGGGGTAGTGGTCCATAATAAGCCTGCAAAGGTCTTCCACTGCTTCGATTTGTTCAGCTGCATAAGCATGCCAGTAAC
>CAYYZT010000043.1:3153-14320 GCA_964476015.1 uncultured Chitinophaga sp. | reverse complement strand
TATGCCCTGTGTAGGCACCAAAAAGTTAGTTGGGAACGGGTAGACAAGTAGGAATCCGCAGGAGCATTGCTTGTCTATGCATTTCACCCGTGAGCAACAAAGTAACTTTGTGACTCACAGGGCATGGGCGAGAAGGAAGAAGCGGAAAAGTAAAAGGAAAATATATTAACTTTCATCTATTTCTATATGGATTTTTCCCATATCATGACTACCTGTCGAAATTCAGGGTGCTTTAATTCTTGGAAGCCTGCTGCAGCGGCTGCTCTTATGGATGCGAGATTTGATTTTTTGGTGTGCATGTAAACCTCTGGCAAGCCGCTTTCCTCGCAAGCTAGCTGATATGCAGATTGGCCAATTCTTCGGCCTTGATATGGCTTGTTTATGAAGATGTCGATGGAGGGATGTTTCCCTAGTACATCGTTCTCAATAAAATCTATGTAGATCTTGCCTACTCGGATATCGTGATAATATATGTGCCAGTATTTGCCTCTAATTTTATCCTTCAAACCTTGACCGCTTCCTAACTTAAGGCTTATGTCCTCCTTTGCTATCGGATTGGGCTTCATGTTTCGTATTTTTATTGTTTAGCAAGCACCTCATTGATAATATCAATACTATCATGCCAGAATTCGGCAGGAAAGAACCCAGGCGAAATGGCGATTGTAATATCTTCAATTCTGTTCCGTGGTATATCGCTCACTATCCTGCTAAAAACTTCAAGGACGCCCCCCTTCACCTGCTGCGCATCTGGGTCGTGTACGAACGGGCGCTCTCTCCAAGCAGAATCGCCGTCATAGCGGTTATTAAAATAATCCATGTCCACATGCAATAATATCGAAGCGTCCGAAGGAATTCCTGCAAGAAAATAATTGAGGTCGGCTGTGCGCAAGTATTGCAAATCACCTGGCAAGCAATCTCCAACAAACTCAATTCCTGGCCTCAAATTGAAAGCATTTCCAAGTAGTTTATCCTGTGTAAGAGTTTTGTGAAGGCAATTTACGCGGCTTGCTTTATTGAGGCGGTGCGGTGGCAGCAGGTGTCGTACTTCTAACTCGGCAAATTGGTGGAGAAAAATTGGCATAAAGCTGCCAATAGCAATTGCTCCAGAGACAATGGCTTTTCTGACTGTTTCGGGAGAGCTAACATTTACGTCTTCGCCCGTTAAAGGATCTATGTACAGATCGGCCTCTTTCCGAAAAAGGAGGGGAGGCATGCAGTCTGTATGGTCATCGATATGCAAAACAACCACTTTCTTTGTTTCTTGAGGAGACTTCACGCTACTTTCCAGCCACTTGCTCCAAGCCCACAAAGTCCAATTATCGTTAAGCGAGAGCTGGTACCATTTTGCGGATTTTACGGCCAGAGGTATTTCTCCGACCGTCATATTAGCGTCCCACCAATCCAGCCCAATTTTCAGATTAGGATCGACGTAAAATGCTTCCGAAGTCGGCCATGAAAGCTCAACTTCAGCATCTTCGCAGTTTGGGCTTACCTTGATCGCTTTCCCCGGAAAGTAATCATGCAGATACTGATATTTGTCCTCAAGGTCTTTGGGGAGCTTTGAGAAAGGTATATCAAACTTCATCGGCCAACGCGCTATATTTAGAATAAAGCAAATCCATAAGGAAAAGCCCATTTTCGGTCAAGTCGCAGCTTCGCACCACAGAGAATCCGGAAATAAGCTGATCCTTCATACGTATGCATTGGTTTTCGGCCTTGTCTCTCAATGCTCCGTCACTGGCCCTTTTTAAGCTTGCCCAAAAATCAAGCAGTTCCACGAAGACGTAGATAGCGTGGAATAGTCCGGTTGGTGGCCTTAGCTCCTCCCTCCATGGCGATGCAACTAGGGGGAAATCAGAATTTACAATAGCACAGGCTCGCTGGAGAAGGTAAAGCCGCTGGTGACGATGCTCATGTATCAATGAGTCAGCGAGGTCTTCCGGGCTCACAAATTTTTCACCCACCACAAGTTGTACGTATAAGGCGCCCGGTACGCTGTTGTCGCTGAACGAAACGATTTTATCCGGATGGGCGCTGAGGTCTCTGATAAATTGTATTTCCGGCGAGATGAGCCTCATCTCGTCAAGTAGGTTTGGCTTCCATCCCCTAATCAAAGATAGGGCATCGTCCAAAACACGCTTCCCTCGGTCGGAAGCGTCTGCATCCTCAAAATATATTTTCCTCCCGAACGGCGTTCTGAGCCAGCTATCATTTCTATGCACCCTAGGCCAAGCATTTGTCAGATTAACGAGTGATAACAGTTTTTGTACATAAGAGTGGTCGGGTTCAATCGCAACCCCATCTATAGAGTTAACGGCCAAACCAGCAAAGCTTTTTTCCACCACATCCACCCACGTAACTACCGATGGCTGGACTGCGAGGCGTTTGAATGAATCTTCGGGAAGATGATTTAGCGCAGAAATGCATTGCTGATGCTTTTCTGCATGAATGTGGCGGGTCACCCCCTCGAGTTTCTGCTTCTGGGACTCCTCAAAACTGGACAATACAAACGATAGGGCACCCGATAACCCGGTAGTTCCTTCGTATTCGCTAATTAGTGCGTCATCTAGTACCTGCAAGGTATTGTCGTTCCTGATTAGTTCCTGTGCCAGTTGCTCTCTCACCTTGCTTTCGGCAAACTCAATCAGTCCCTTCAGCTCAAGGCAGTATACGCTAGGATTGGCGTAATTTCCCTCAACGCTGAAGCGGTGCCCTACGGAGCCACCTCCACATATCTCCACTACGCTGCATGCTTGGCATTGAGCGCTTAGTCCTTCCTTCTTGAGGAGGCGACGATGCTGCGTAATCAATTCGCTGGACAGGGCCTGGGAAAGCGGCGAGGTATGCACGCTGCCCTTACTCAAGCTGGTGCCAGCCCCAGTGATTTTTAGTACGTCCAGATCATGGTAAGACCCGTTGGTCTCGATTGTAATCAGGCTTACGTCGCCAAATCCGAGTCCGTCAGTTTCGCTGGGCGAACCGAGGAGGCCAGCCAAGATGGTGTCAAACGTTCGAATCTTAAGCGTTGGATACTGGTGCCACCATGCATCAAAGCACTCGATCAACCAGTCAACATACATGTTAGGATTCTCGGTGCGGCCAGGGGGAAGCGTGATGTGATTGGCGTCTGGCAGCAAGAAGTCCAGTTGCGGGATGTTGCGACCGGCAAAAAAACTCAGGATTTCGCCAGGGTCATTTTGGGCATCGATGACGGCAATTACTCCTGCAAAGATATCGGGATTTTGTTCGAGAAGGTTTAGCGCTTGTTCAGTGGCTTGGTAGGTGGATTTGCCTTTGTGGTCCAATCTGTGGCGATCCTGCGCTGAGGCCGGGCCGTCCAAGCTAAGCGAGACTTGAATTCCAGATTCCCTAAAGATGGCGACATCCTCCTCGAGTAGAAGCACTCCGTTCGTCTGTATGGAGAAATCAATAGACACGGATGCTGGCAGCATCTGTCGTAAAAGGGTAGAGTGCGCGGCTAGTTCCTGAGAGCCTATGAGCAAAGGCTCACCGCCGTGGTAAACAATGGCAATACGTTTGAGGCCCCGCTCTGCAACATAGTCCCCTATGCGCATTGCAGAGGCCCTCAGTGTTGTAGGAGACATGAGCTTGGGTTGGAGCTTCCAGCCTTGGTCCAGATGATTGTACATATAGCAATAATCGCAGTCGATATTGCACCTTGAGGCCACCTTGAGCAAGAAGCATGAAATCACCGGTGCTTCATGTATATCCATACGAAGCTGTAAGTTAGAACACAGTATATTAATGCAATGCTAGAGCATCAAGAGCGATTGTGACGATGATGCATCCTGTCGTAAGCTGATATCGCCTGCACTCCCTCTGGTTGCGCCATCTTGGTACGTAGGCGGTTCAATGCCGGGTGTTCGGGGTTAACTTGGCGCAATGTTGATAAAAGCTCTTGTTGGGTGGCTGAATGATTTTGGGGAGCTAAAAGGGTAGCCTGTTCCATGTTTTTAATTTTGATATTGTTAAATCTAACCTTACTATTTTTAGTAAAGGTATTTAGTTTGTCGGAAATAAAAAAATCTATGACTTTGGATTTCCCTGCATAAACATTTCTGCCTGTTCCAAAATTAGATTTCCACTTGTATTAATAGCATTAAAAACATCAAGCAATACTCTAGCTGGCTGTAAAAGATCGGCACGTCTTATGTCTGGCAAGAACTTGAACATTGGGTTTGCCCAGGCCTCCATTTCCTCGGATTCACTTGATGAAAGCGCCTTGCAAACGTGCAAGGGCAATAGGCTGAAAAGTGCCAACACATGGAGTCTGCGCGTCCTTATGCTAAAGGTGATGGATGGATGGGAATGTCCTTCATGTAAATCTTCCAAGGTCAGTGGACCATGGATTGCGGCATTGAAAAAGGCACACCATGATTCCTCACGAGGAAAACCTGCGGTAGCAAAATGTAATAAGGGGAACTGCTTGAGTTTGCGCGGGGAATGGTATACCCTCGCATTTTCCACAAGAACCCTTTTGGCGCCGGTTGTTCTTGCCCTAATATATAGCCTCGTTGTTTCAGCGAAAACCTCCTCGGTTGTGCTGCTAATGTACTCTCTTTGATGGCCTCCCCAATTTCTATAATCCGACAACAAATAACTGGCGGCTTTGTCATCCACTACGCAGTCATCCGTGAGGGTTTGGGGATAAAGCTGCTCGTACCTGTTGTCAACCTCATAAGACAACCCCATAAAACCCGCATAGTGCTCTTGGAAATCCGGAGCGTAACCGCTGTGTGCCGTAAATAGAACATTTGGGCCATTTTCAATTGCCGACAAACGCATGTAATCTATATAGCCTTCAGAGTAAACCGTATCGGCATCTGCTTGTATAATTAAGATACCTTTTGGAGCAACACCATTATTCTTCGCCCACGTCTGCACCCACTCAATTCCCCTGTGCCTAGCTGGAACGAAACCCCGGATTTTCTCTTCTTCTATTATTACGGAATTTGGCATGGAATTGTCCTTTACACTTCTCGCGACGCTGGATGTGTTATCGACCGAATTGTTGTCGACAATTATCAATATTGCATTGTTAGGGGTCAGCCTCGGCCCAATACCAAATCCAAGTGAAGCGCAAGTATGAGCCAGATGCTCCTCCTCATTTAGACAGGGAATGACTATCGCTGCATATATTGACATCCGTGCTTGACCTTTTGTTTACGTATTTACATAAAGATATTGATTGTATTTTATTATGCCAATCCTTGATTATTCACATTATGTTAAAAAAAAGGCCACTTACGGTCAGCAAGTGTCATTAAATTGTAATGATTAACTAGACAAGCATTTCCAAATTAATAAGGCTGTGAAAAAGAGCATGACCATGCGTAGTCCTTTTCAGCAAAGAGAAGCTGTTTCTCGCAGGAGCTTCGAAAACCTGATTGAACCATGGGTGACCCAAGACTTTGAAAGTAATTCTGACTATGGAATTGACAAAGTGGTACAGATTTTTAATCCTGCCGGTGAAGGAGGCTTTAGCCAAGCAAGTGGGAAGTATTTCTTCTTGCAGCTTAAGTCAACAAGTAGAAACCTAAACAAAGACCGAACCCTTTCGTATGCCGTCAAGTCCCATAAAATTAGCGAATGGTATCACACAAACGTCCCGGTACTGTTAGTGGTAAACCATCTGTCAACGGATGCCTTCTACGTCAAGTGGATAGACGACCATTGTATCTCATGCCTGGATGCCACCCGAACATCGTGGAGATCTTGCGATAAAGTGATGATCCGGTTTTCTCCTGACGAAACGCTGACGAGCGAAAATAAGATAGAACTATGGAGCTATGTCTTGCGGAGCAGCGCACGCGACAAAAGAATCAAGCCGGGGCAGTTCTTTGAATTGCAGTCTTCGACGATTAGCCTCTTGAAGAGCTATGAAATTTTGGCATGCCAATTCAGCTTCCGATCAATATTCCAATCTATCGAACTTCTTTCAAAAAGCCTCGAATCGGCACTCTACCGCATTGCTTTGACTGGGCAATCTCGCGTCGGGAAGAGCAGCATAATAAACGCACTGATAGCTGGCCCGGGGCGCAAGGTAACACCTACCGGTTTCTTCCAAACCACAGGGCTTCCCATACAAATTGTTCCAGGAAAAACGGACCAGGTGGCTGTGCGCTTTCAGAGCGGGAAGGAAATAGTGAGCGACTTTGACTTCAACGTTATAGAGCAGTATGCTTCTCAGCAACTTAACGAGGACAACTACAAGCGCGTAAGCCAATTGACAATATCCCTATGCAACGAAGAGCTCCAAAAAGGGGTGTCTTTCTTCGATATTCCCGGCCTGGACGATCCAGATGATGCGACGCTTGATTTTGCGTGGAATACCCTCAGGACGGCAAATGTTATTGTTTATGTGATTGATGCCTCTGTAGCAAAAAATGGAGGATACATATTCAGCAAGAGCTACAAGAATAATCTGGAAGAACTTTATGGATACGGGGACAAGGTAATCCTTGTTTTTAACAAGGCGGACGAGTTGCCAGAAGAAAGCCTGCTGTCCTTAAAGGAAAGGGTGGAGAAGGACTTGACAAAACACAAACTGCGGGAAAAGGTGCATGAGCGGATATTCTACGTAAGCGCCGAAAAACAGGTTGCTTACCTAGACGGCATGAGGGACCTGCGTGAAGAATTATGGACATTCATGCTGAAAGAGAACAAGTTCGGGCTGAACAGGCTTGTAAACATAAATGAGGAAATATCCAATTCAATCCGAGACTTTCAGGGCATACTGCATGCTCGCCTACTGGATTCCCAGAAGAAGCGGCAGTTGGAATCAAACATCGAATCCGTTAAGGGTAAGCTGCCCGAATTGGTTAAAAGGTTCCAGAAGGAAAAATCTACTGTCGAAATCCAGATATCCCGCTCCATGGCAAACCAAAAGCAAGAGCTTTTGTCAGCCTTGAGGTGTTGGCTCGAGTCAATTCAAAAAGTGAGCCATTTCCCAGGCAGCCGCGATATAAAGAACTTTCTCCTCTCAAAAGTGGCAACCACCTTTGAAGTGGGCAATGCGGAATATTGCGATTATTTTAACAGCCTCAAAGTGCTCCTTGATGACTGGATGGAAAATAACCTTCAGCAAGTAAGGGAAATACTGGACAGAAATGGAGGACGGCAGGTCGATATCACCGAAGTGTCAGAGTTTACTCCCCCCAATGTAGACCTATCGTCCATTTGGGGTTCTGGGATTGTTTCGGCAATCATAGGACTGGTGATCAATCCTTGGGCCGCGATCGGGCTGGGCATTTGGGGAGCAATCACAAGTTACTTTGCCACCGAGGAGGGAAGGCGCAGGGAGAAGATCGATAAGATAATGAAGGAAGCCGAAAAGCGATGCGGCAAGGTTTATGACAAAATCGAGCGGGCCTACAAAGATTTAATCCATGAAGACGCAGTCAATTTGGGCAGCTACGCCCAGAACAAGCTCAATGCCTTCTTCGAGGATTTGTCGAACCAGATTACCGAATTGGAGCCAGCTCATGAAGTGGAATTAGCAAAGCATGAAACTGCCTTCGATGAATTGCAGAGGCTAAAAAAAAGTCTTGATAAGCAGGTAAAGGAAATTGGACAGTACCTCTAGATTGCCGTTTGCAATATAAAGAAGTATTGAAGTCCATTAAGCTCTCATAATACAGCCCTTTAGCTTTAACCAATAATCCTTTCATGCTCCGCATCCAGCAAATCGCTTTGTAGACTATCCAAGTAAACCTGTGTGGTCTTAATGCTTTGGTGGCCTAGCATCTCCTGAATGTTTGCGGTAGGGATGTTGAGGTTCTTGGCACGGGTGGCGAAGCTGTGGCGGCTCACGTAGCTGGAAATGTTCTCCTCAATGCCGCACAGGGCCGCAATCCTCTTAAGCCTTGCATTGAACCGCTTTCGGGCCCACTGGATTTCCTTGTAGCGCTTAGTAGGCTCTTCCTCGGTTATGATGTGAAATACGAAGTCGTCCCTGTCCTTTCCCTCGAGATACGGCTTGAGCAGTAGGTAAGCCTTCTCGGTTACCTTGATGTTGTAGGGCTTGTCCGTCTTTTGCCTCTGAAACACCACCCTGCCATCTATGACGTTCTTCACTTGCAGATGCGCCATGTCGGTGAACGACATGCCACGGAAGTAGAAGCTGAGCAGGAAGACATTCCGGCTGTGGAACATGGGGCTGTTGGGTTCAAGTTCCATTTCCTCGATTGCCGCTATGGCAGCCATGTTGATGGCCCGCTTCCTTGTAGCCGTGGTCTTTATCCTGTAGAACTCGAAGGGATACAGTTCCTTGTCCACCCGGCCCGACTTGATGGCCTTGTTGTAAATGGCCTTGATGGTTCTCATGTAGACCGCCAAGCCGTTCAAGGTGTTTCCTTTTGCCACGTGTGCCTGTTCGAAACGATTCAAAAATGCGAGATTAAGCTCTTGGAAGCTCAAGTCTTTCCTGTTGCAGAAGGTTTTCAATACCGTTACCACTTGTTGGTATGCTCTTGCGCTCCCAATACGGCGGGCCTCCGTGAGCTCGGCGACGAGCTGTTCGGCGTATGCCAGAAACGACCTGTTTTCGGACTTCCTTTCGATGAGAACCTTGATGTCCTGGGCCATAAGGCTGTCCAGTCGGCGCTGTTCGTGAAGCTTCGTAATCACATCCATGGCTTCGGCTCGCTTCTTCGCAAGCATGTTGTTGAGGCGCTTCACGGACTCGGTGCCCCGGTACGAGGGTCTGACCACCTTGGCCTTCTCGTCCCAATCCTTTTCATAAAAGCAATATCCGGTGGTCAGCTGCGCCACCTGCCGATCCTTGATGATGCGCAAAAGGAGCGGGTGGGTGCCGTCGGGCTTCTTCCTTCTCAAGTCCAGTGACAGTATAGCGTTCGCTTTCATGCTTCAATTTTTAAACTGCACAAACATTGCACAAACAAATTGCCGTTCCATACAACTTCATACGCCACCGTACAAAATACAACTTGTTGATATTCAGCAATAATAAAGATAAGGAACTTTACGCAAAAGGCATATTTCCATGACTGTTAATCAGAGGGTCTCAGGTTCAAGTCCTGAAGGGGGAGCACCGAGGTTGAGGGTTTTGTCGTTTTAGGGACTGGAGGGGGAGAAATAGGGGCACCGTAGAACCCCTTAAAACCCCGTAAGAACCCGATCGCACTGCCCCTTTCCCTGCCCCTAACTTTTTTTCCTACAAGAAGATGCCCCTGATGGCCTTCTGCAAATAGCTACGCTATCCCAGCTCTCTTTTTTGCATCAGAGTATTTCTCTCTTGAGAACATTTTTGGATGTTTACCATTGCAACAAAGTAGCTGTATGAAAAACAAATGGAACCTCAGGATAGTAATCCGTGCTGAAAAGATAAGGCCAGACGGCACCGTTCCCTTGTATTGGGAAGCATCGATAAACAAACAGGAAATGAAGTTTTCCTCGCAAAAGTGGGTGGCATTAAAGTACTGGGACAACAACAAAAAACTGGTAAAAAAGGGCTGTGGTTATTCAGCGGTGATGAACGGCTATATCAAAAAAACCTTTGAGGACTTTGAAAGTTACATGATTGAGCTGGATAATGCGGGTGGACTTATCAGCAAGAAGAAGGTTCAGGACTTCTTTCGTGGCGAGCACAAGATTACCTTCTATGAGTTCTTTGAAAAGACCATAAAAATGTGGGAAGGCGACAAGAAGCAAAGCACCTTGAACTCATACATCAATACACTAAAGATAATGCGGTTGATGGAGCCGGAATTGAATTTTGAGGACATCAATTATGAACTAGTGCAACGATGGGATTATTACTTGAAAACGGTTCGTAAGAATACCATCAATGGCAGGTTCAACCGCCATAAATGCCTCAAAGCAATCATCAAGGAGACCATACTACAAGGCCATTTGGCACAGACCCCATATATCCACTTCAAGGTGCGCCAGCAAGAAAGTAAACGCAACTTCCTGACCATAGATGAGGTGAAGATGTTGCGCAGGTTACGCTTGCCAAGGGAACGCCATAAACTCCAAAGGTCGCTTGATATGTTCTTGTTTGCTTGCTTTACAGGCCTGAGGTATTCTGACGTGGTAAGGCTGACCTGGGCACACCTTGAGATAAATAAGGAGTGGACGGATGGCATAATGACCATAGAAATGCAAAAGACCAGCAAAGAGGTTCAAACGGTATTGATACCGCCAGCCTTGGAAATTCTCAAGCGTTATCAAAATCGCCAAGAAGAAGCCGTGTTCCCATACATAACCGATACTGCCCTCAACCGAAACGTTAAGGTAATCATGGATATGGTAGGTATTGGCAAGCACATCACCTTCCATTGTGCCCGCCATAGTTTTGCCAGCAACCACTTGGAAATAGATACGCCAATTGCCAACCTGAAAGACCTGTTGGGGCACTCTAGTATCGACCAAACGCAGATATATGCCAAGACCCTGAGAAAGAGCTTGGTGAAGTCGATGAAGAACCTTGGCAGCATATACGCAACCGAGCAAGGTGAGGCGGCCTAATACCCATCAAGTGGGAAGGTGAATAATTACCAGATGTAAAAAGAAGCTACCAATTGGGTTTGATGAAATGCCAAGTACATCAAGCCCAGACCGCTTCAAATGAAAAAGCAATGACAGCAAGTTACTTTATCAAACGATGGGCTGAGGCCAAAGGCCGTCAGCATCAATACCAAATGCTAAGGAACGTCATCAAACGGATGTACCGTAACACCGTGCTCATTGGTTTTATGGAAGACCTGCTACAATACATGGGCAGCAAGGATGAGCAACAGTTATTGCTTCACTGGTGCAAACGAATAATCTTGAGTACCAAGCGACATCCTGACCCATTACACTTTGAAGCCTTCCAAGCTGAATATAAAATGGAGTTTGAAGCCATAGCAGAAGAACAAGCCGCCCATGACCCCATCAAATGGCTTGACCACGAACTGGAATGTTTGGAAATAGACCTAAGAAGCTGTTTCAAAACACACAATAAGATACTATATTCTGTTTAGCATGATGCGTATTGCGGATAAATGGACCATAGCTACCCCTGTATCATCCAGACGTTCATAAAATTTCGAGTTTCTCCTGTTGGTATCCATCCATGAGAAAGTGCGCTCCACCACCCACTTTTTTGGGATTACCTTAAAGGTATGCAGTTCGTCGCGCT
>CAYYZT010000043.1:1307-3143 GCA_964476015.1 uncultured Chitinophaga sp. | reverse complement strand
CGCGCTTGACAATCTCCATGTCTATCCCCGTTTTGTCCTTGATACGGCCGATCAGCTTCCCCCTGTAGCCGCCGTCCCCGAAAACCTTTACGACCTTGTGCCATTTGGCCTTCAGCTTCTCCATTACTTCCAGCCCCCCGTCACGGTCTTGGACCGATGCGCTTTGGACCACCGCGGAAAGTATCAGCCCGGCAAGGTCCACGGCGATGTGCCGCTTCACCCCCTTTATCTTTTTGCCGGCATCGTAGCCCCGGCTTTCCCCGCTCACGAGCGTCGCTTTCACGGATTGTGCATCGATGACGCTTGCCGTTGGCTCTTCCTTCCTTTTTGCCGCCATCCTCGACGTTTTCACAAGCGCATCGTGTATACGCTCTATGACGCCTTTCCCTTTCCACGTCCTAAAGTAGTAGTACACCATGCCCCACTTTGGGAAATCCGTTGGGAGCAACCGCCACTGGCACCCGCTTTTTACCAGGTAAAGGATCCCGTTTACGACTTCCCTCAGGTCACACTTCCTGCTTCTTTGCAAATCCAGAAAAATGGAGATAACTTGCCATTGGCTGTTGCTCACGTTGGTAGGATAGTTTGTCATGGTGATCGGGTTTTGGTAGACGCGATCATTGGCGGTTATTCCCAAGGGGCAACAGCCCCTTTTTCAACCCATATAGGTGTATTGTCTATTTTGAAACAGCTTCTTAGTGGCAAGTTTAACAGGGAGGCAAAAGAAAAGATGATTTGGCGATTGATATGGACAAAATAGCATCGTGCTGACGAAGGATAAAGTTAAAAAATGCTATTTATGGGCATAGTCATCTGCCCCATAAAAGTTGATTTTTAATAATATTATGGCTTGTTACATAAGGACCACAACTTAGGCAATCACAGAAATTGCGCTGATTGGAGATAATTTAATCTAGAGACAAAGCCCAGTACCTTTTTGAATCAGGGCATAATGTGCTCAATCTTCAATTACAGGATAAAATAATTTTAACATCTGAATTTCAGTGATTTATGTTTTCAGTGCCATTTATCGCAAAATAAAATGCATCATAATTATGTTTATCAAAAAACGGGTCATAAATTAGGGACATAAGGTTAAGTAATTAGCTAACCTTTTAATAATAAACAAAAATGGGCAAACAACGTAGACAGGAGCGGCGTAAACGCCGCCAGGAACGCCGAGAACGCATCTCAAAATTGGCGGAACTGGGCAAAAAGCTCAACCTCAAGAAGATCAATTCCGCAGAGGATTTCCTTCATAATTTTTCAGCCATCTGGCCATACTTATCCGAGGCGTTAGGACTGATAAAATCCGTGACAAGGGAAAAAGGCGACAAAGCTATCGATGATTTGCTATTGCTGGGTGAGCGTATCACAACTGGTGAGGCCACCACAACAGAGCGGACCAAGTTTTTCAAAGTATTCGCGAAGGTTTGGGGAGGGGTCAGGGCTGCGCTCAATATTGTCGCCCTGATCAGCCAAAACGAAAAACTTGATGATGCCATAGACGACGTGATCCATATTGGCGACCTCATCAACAATTACGAGAGCGAAGCAGAGGCCGTAGGATAATACCGCATATCCTATACTGTATTACCTAAGCATTTCCACATGTTCTATTTCCGCCTAAACCGTATAAAGGTATTCGATAACCATGTCCAAAAACCAATAACGAAAAAGGACAAGGCCGATGTCGAGATACTGAGTTTCGTCAACAGCGAATCGTCGTTGTTGCCCCAGCTAAAGGGCCTGACCTCGGCCAAGACACCCGCCAAGCAGAAAGAGATAATTTCCGCTGCCGTGGGAGCGGCCATCAATGCCCGAGTGCTGACGCCG
>CAYYZT010000043.1:0-1297 GCA_964476015.1 uncultured Chitinophaga sp. | reverse complement strand
GGTGGAAAACGTAAGGGATCACCATGAGCTTTTATTCGGAGATACGGGGTATGTGCTTTTCCAATCCGATGCGATACCGGAATGCCTTCATTGGCAAATGCTGGTGCTCGGTTCAAAGGCCAGGATGCGGGACAAGGCGGGGATGGCGCAAGAGGTGCTCAAGGGGAAGGACTTCGACCCGTTCGTGAAAAACCTCGCAAGCCTAGCGGGCTCGGCGGCCAACCCGATTGCCGCGGCATCCCTTGAGATAGGAAAGTTCATTACGGGCGTCGTCTTACAGGCGTACGTGAACAAACGGGACGACATGCTGGGGCTGGTATACCAATCATTGAACAGGCGGGAACATTACCTGCACGGTGAGCGAAGGAAAGACGACCAACCTGATTTGACCGGTAACATCATATATGATTATTCGATTTTTGGCTTTGACAAAAAAGGGGAACGACATGGAACCGCAACCGATACATACACTTCAAGGCCAGCCAAAGACTGATGTTCCGGATAGGACCATCGCGCTTATGGTAGCCGGGATGGTTTTCTTGGCTTTGGCTTTGGTTTTGATACTTCTGCTCGTTTTGCCCAACGGTACAAAAATAGTAAAGGCGCTCGCGCCAGAAGCACGTTGGATCATCCTTGTCGCGGTATCGGGAGCCTTGGGTGCTTATGTGCACATGGCCCACTCTTTCGTTACCTATGTGGGCCTTGAAAAAGTGAAAAAAAGCTGGCTCTGGTGGTATGCCATAAGGCCCTTTATCGGTATGGCCCTTGCCTTAGTATTCTTTCTTGTTTACGGTGCCAGTACCGACAACCTAGACAATATACAGGCAGGGGAAAGTCCCACGGGCGGGATATTGGCCATAGCTGTGGTGGTGGGCATGTTCTCCAAACAGGCTATCGACAAGCTGGCTGATGTATTCGACGCCATCCTCAAATCGGATACAGCCGAGAAAATGAAAAACAAGGATTCCCTCGCGAACGGGAGGAAGAAAGATAATAACAAAGACGAAAACCTGCATGATAGCAACAGTTCCATACCCGTGGACCCGAACGCTGTCGGATAAAAAACCTTATCGCCATGGAAATAAAAGAGCATTCATTATTAGGGCTAGGCATCACCCACAAGGATTCGCCCAACCGTGGTAGCAAGTTTAAAAACGGCCTGCCCGATACCATTGTTATTCACTACACGGCAGGCAGGGATGCGGCATCCTCGATCAGGACCCTGTGCTCTCCCATTTCCAAAGCTTCCGCGCATTTGGTAGTGGCAAGGGACGGTGCCATTACGCAACTGGTCCCC
>CAYYZT010000042.1:3735-14507 GCA_964476015.1 uncultured Chitinophaga sp. | reverse complement strand
GCGACAGCGTGTGCAGCGGGCAAGACTTTGTAACGGTGAACGTGGACACGTCGCGCATCAACATATCAAGGGACACTGCGCTGTGCAATGCCGATAGCGTGCAGCTTTCCGTAAACATTACGGGCATCATTACCAATGCCTGCGGCAACAACGGCAATGGCTGCGACGGGCCGCTGGATACCACCGCTGTGGGCACAGGCACGCAGTTTAACACCACTACGGGTTTCCCTACGCCGTATAGCAACAACTACGAGAGCGCGCGCCACCAATACCTGTATCGCGCGGCCGATTTATTGCTGGCAGGCGTTAGCCCCGGCAGGCTTACCTCTATGGGCTTTAACATAAGGCAGCGACAAGGTAGCAGCGTGTACCGCAACTTTACCATCAAGATAAAGTGTACCAGCACCTCATCGCTAACCCAAGGCAACCCCGAGGCGGGCACGTTTGTAACGGTATTTACGCCGAAAAACATCTCGTTGCCAAACACCGGATGGACAACCCACCAGTTTGACAACCAATTTGACTGGGACGGTGTATCGAACCTGATTGTGGAGATTTGTTTCAACAACGATACCGACCCTACCCAAAACGGCAACATTACCCTCAACACGCAGGTATTCTCTACCGCCACCAACTACACGGCCTCCACTTGGTATCCTATCGACAACCAAGACGCTTGCTCGGGAGTACTCGGCACGCCTGCCCAAATGGGCTCCAGCAGCAACAGGCCAAACGTGCGCTTTACTACCTGCGATGCGGCCCCACCGTTTACCGTACGGTGGTCTCCAGCTAATACGCTCACCAGCTCAACCAGCGCCAACCCAGTAGCCTTCCCAACCACCACCACGGTTTATACGGCTACCATTACTACCATAAACGGTTGTACCAAAGTGGATTCCGTAAGGGTAACGGTAGGCTCGTTGCCGTACACTATTATCCCCGATACCACCATCTGCTCTGGCCGCAACGTTCAATTGGTGGTTACGGGTGCCAATAACTACACCTATAACTGGACCACCAACACGGCAAGCCTCTCTTGCACTACTTGCCCTAACCCAATCGCTACGCCCGATACTACTACGGTGTACTATGTAACCATAAGCAACGGGCAGTGCGTAGTGACGGATAGTGTAGTGGTAACGGTGTTCAACCTAGCGGGCAACGTGATAAACGACCCCGGCACCGTATGTGTATTCGACTCTACCTTGATAACCGCTACCAGCGGCTTTGCTGGCTACCTGTGGAGCACCGGTAGCACGGGCGATTCTACCTGGATATATACCGCCGGCACTTACACCCTTACGGTAACGGATGCCAGCGGCTGCTCCGCATTGGATACCATTACGGTAATACCTGCCGCGGTGCCACCAGTAAGGTTGGGCAACGATACCAGCATTTGCGTGGGCGACAGCGTGGTGCTGGCCATTCCGGATGTATATACTTCTTACGCTTGGAACGTAACCACCACGGTGGATACCGGATATACCGTTCGTAACACGGGCGTGTACGCCGTAACTGCTTCGGATGCCAATGGGTGCCAAAGCGTGGACAGTATTGCCGTATTTGTGAACGTGGTGCCCGTGGTAAACTTGGGCAACGATACCACCATCTGTAGTAACGAGACCTTGGTGCTGGGCACTACCCTGCTACCGGGCTACACAGCCCTATGGCAAGATGGCTCTACCGGGGCAACGTTTACCGTTACCACTACCGGTACTTACTACGTAACCGTTAGCGGCGGTGCCAACTGTTTTGATAGTGATACCATCAACGTAACGGTTAACCCCGCGCCGAACGTAAGCCTCGGTGCCGACGTACAGGGTTGTGCTGGGCAAGTGGTGATACTGCGTGCCGGACAGGGTTTTGACTCATACCTGTGGACACCCGGAAACTCTACCCGCGACAGCTTGGTAGTTACCGTATCGGGCACTTATATTGTGCGGGTTGAAGATGCCATAGGCTGTAGCGATAGCGACACCGTGCTGGTTACTTTCAACAATCCTTCCGTAACCTTGAACAACGACACCATCTGCGAAGGCCAGAGCGTTACCTTGGATGCTGGCGTGTTCAACAGCTACAACTGGAGCACTACCGAAACCAGCCAAACCATTACCGTTGATACCACGGGCACATATAGCGTAACCGTGGAAGACAATGCTGGCTGTACGGCCACCGCATCGGCCACCATAACGGTGCTGTCACAGCCTACCGTAACCATTACCGCGGGTTCGGACACCATTTGCCCGAACGCACTGGGCACTATATTGGATGCCGGGCCGGGCTACGCAACGTATGCTTGGTCTAACTTGGGCAACACCCAAACCATACCTGCCCGCGAAGCTGGCCTCTATTCAGTAACGGTTACTAATGCAGGTGGCTGTAGTGTTGCCGATACTATCGAGATATTCGAATATCCGCTTGCAAGCCTTAGCTTGAGCGATGCGGTATTATGCCCCGGCGACACGGTGAGCTATGCCGCCCCTGCCGGATACAGCACCTATAACTGGAGCACTGGTTCTCAAACCGCTACCACCAATATAACTGCCGCTGGCCAATATTACTTAACCGTTACCAACACACAAGGCTGCTTGGCTGTTGACTCGTTTACGGTGAGCGATGGCGGCTTTACGGCTGTTGCCTTGGTTGATCCTTCGCAAGTAGATGCGGGGCAAAGCGGCAACCTGTCGGTTGACGTATTGGGCGGCTCTGGCGATTACAGCTACGTTTGGACCCCGACTTCATACTTGGACAACGCCAACGTATCCAACCCTACCACTACACCGGATTCCACCGTTACCTACTTGGTAACCGTAACTGACGACAGCACGGGCTGTACCGCCACCGATACGGTAACTATTACCGTGTTCAACGGTGCCCGCTACGCGTTTACCGATGCCTTCTCGCCAAACGGTGACAACTTTAACGACCAATTCTACCCGATGACGTATGGCAATGCGAAGGTTACCACCTTCCGCATCTACAACCGTTGGGGCGAACTGGTACACGAAGCATTGGCACCATGGGATGGCCGCTTGAACGGTACCGAACAGCCCATGGGCACCTACGTGTACTATGCCGTAATCGAGATAACTTCGGCCAGCGGAAAAACTACCGAAACATTGCAAGGCTCTTTTACCCTATTGAGATAACATACTATAACTGACGAAACGATAGACCGATGAATTGCTTGACTCGCATGAAAACGCTCAGTATCATATTAATGGTGTTCGCCTTGTCGTTGCCCCAAATGGCCACGGCCCAAGACATACACTTCTCCCAATTCTATGCATCGCCCCTCACCCTCAACCCGGCTTTGACCGGTAAGGTAAACGGTAACTGGCGTTTGGCCGGTATTTTCCGTAGCCAATGGGGCGGCATACCAAACGGTAGCGGCCCTACCTTTGGCACCCCTTCCGCTTCTTTCGACCTACCGATTTTCGTGGGCAAGAAAAAACGCGATGCCGTGGGCTTGGGAGCCGTGTTTGTAAACGACTACAGTAACGGCAGGCTCTACAAGCTTACCCGTGGCATGTTGTCGGTTTCTTACATCAAGAGCCTCGGCGCACAGGGCAGGCACCAGCTTTCGTTGGGCGTGCAGGGCGGCATCCAGCAGAACAAAGGCGGTTTCTTCCGCTTTAGCGACCAGTTTACCGATGCCGTGTACCAAGATGGCTCCACCAGTGTGGATGCTGCCATGAACGACCAGAGCAAAATCGTTCCCGATTTTAATGCGGGCTTGTTCTACAACGGCGCGCTCACGCAGAAGCTCACCTTCTTTGCCGGTTTCAGCATGTTCCACCTTTTTGAGCCTAAAGAGCAGTTTGGTAGCGGTGCCAGCAGCGAGCTGCCTCGCCGCTATGTGGTACACACCGGTTTGGAGTGGGACCTCTCCAAACGCGTGAGTTTGTACCCTGGCTTGATATACATGAACCAAGCCAAGAACCAGGAACTGAACTTCGGTGCCAATGTGGGTTTCCACCTAAAAAACACGCCCGAACGCCGCACTACTTTATATGCAGGTGCTTGGTACCGTAACCAAGATGCTTTTATCGCAATGGTGGGCATGGAGTTCTATCGCATCCGTGCCGGGTTTAGCTACGATGTAACCACCTCGTCGCTCGAAAACCCCAATACACGCGGGTCGTTTGAAATTTCGCTTATTTACACCGGACTATTTTCAAGTGTAAGTGATAAAAACGTATTTTTGTTCTGCCCAAGATTCTAGTCACTTAGGGATTGTTTAAAAACCGACACAACTCATTATCCTAATACCCGAAAACCACATAAATGAAGAGAATTTTTGTTTTGGCTATCGCAGCGTTCACCATGCTACCACTATTTACGATAGCACAGGAAGACACCAGTGGAAACGGCTACTTGGACGATTACCGCTCCGAAAAGCTTAAAAACCTCGGCCCGAAGAAGAAGCTGAAAATTGCCAACAACTTGTACGAAAGGGGCAGCTACATCAACGCCCTGATGTATTACGAGGAAGTATATGCCCAAAAACCGGAAGATGCTTGTGTGGTATCTCGCTTGGCCAAGCTGAACTACTTGGTGCGCGACTACGTGAAAGCGGAAACGTACTACCAAAAGTTTTACGAGCTTGACCCGGTAAAATACTCCAAGGCCAAGTATATGCAGGCTTTGATGCAGAAGTACAACGGCAAATACGCCGAGGCCAAAACCAACTTCGAAGCTTTCAGCAAGGAATATAACGATGCCGATGGCGATAAAGCCGAAATGGACAAGTGGGTAAAACGCCAAGTGGAAGGCTGCGAACTGGGTATCAAAACCACTGGAGCACCTGAGCGCGTAATAGTGGAATTGTTGGATACCAAAGTGAACAACCCGTTCAGCGACTTCGCCCCGATTGCGGTTGGCGATGGCGAATTGGTGTTCTCCTCTTTGCGTTCGGACAAGGCAATCATCCTGCCTAACCCTGATGTGGAAGGTTCTGACACCGTAACCTTGCCCTATTCTAAAATATACAGCACCAAGCGCGACGGCAAAACTTGGGCAGAGAGCAAACTCTTCCCCGGCCCTATCAACAGCGACCAATACCATGTGGGCAACGGCGCTTTCAGCAAAGACGGCAAACGTTTCTACTTTACACAATGCGTGGTAGGTGCCGAGTTGAAAATGGAATGCGCCATTTACGTTAGCCAAAAGCAAGGCGACTCTTGGGGCGAGCCCAAGAAGCTGGACGTGAACGGCGAAGGCACTACCAACACGCACCCAAGCATTGGTGTGATGAAGGATGGCAAAGAATACATCTTCTTCTCTTCTACCCGCAGCGAAACGCCCAAGGACAAGAAGAAAAGCGACGTGGTAAAGGTAAACAGCGACATATACTATGCTGAAATTACCGGCCCCGAAAAAACCGGCCCGGTAAAGAACCTTGGCAACAAAATCAACACCAAATACGACGAGGTTACACCGTTTTACGATAACAACACCCATACCCTTTACTTCTCTTCAGAAGGGTATGTAAGCATCGGTGGCTTCGATATCTATAGCATTACCCACAATGGCACCGATTGGGACACCGTAACCAACTTGTTGGCCCCTATCAACTCCAGCGTGGATGACCTTTATTTTAACCTGGCCAACGATGGCCGCAACGGCTTCTTGGTATCCAACCGCCCAGGCGGCTATGGCTTGAAGAGCGCTACTTGCTGCGACGATATATACAGTTTCCGCATTGTAAAAGAAATCAACGTACGCATTATGGTGGCCGACCGCAAAACGCCTGAAACGCCTTTGGCCGGTGCCGATGTGAGCATCCTGAAAACCACAGGTGGCAACAACTTGCCCGTAGGTAACTTTACCACTACTGCCGACGAAACCGTGCTATTTGCCTTGCAACCTGACGAGGTATATCAAATCAATGCCACTAAGTCCGGCTACTGGGGTAAAGACACCATTATCAACGTAAATGCCTTGGCCGAAACCGTAGACCCTAAAGATACTTTAGACTTGGTATTGCTGCTGGACGAAATCCAACGCCAGAAAATTAAGCTGAAGCGCGTTTACTACGATTTCGACAAGTACAATCTTACCAAGCAATATAAAGTGGCTTTGGACACTTTGGCCGCTTTGCTGAACGAAAACAAGACTTGGACCATCGAAATATACGGCCACACCGATACCATCGGCTCCGATGCCTACAACATGGTATTGGCCAAGCGTCGTGCCCAAGTTTGTGCTGATTATTTAGGAACCAAAGGTATCGACATCGCCCGCATCAGTTTGATTGCCAAAGGCCGCACGGAGCCACAAGCCCCGAACACCTTGGCAAACGGTACCGACAACCCGAAAGGCCGAGCCATGAACCGCCGCGCCGAGTTCAAAATCAATACCAACGACCCGAACAAATTGGTTGAGATTGAATATACGGATCAAGGCCCTTACGTGAAGTACAGCGATACTTCGAAGAAGAAATAACTTTAACAAATATTAGTACATGGGAAAGAAGGTTGGTTTCAACCTTCTTTCTTATTTTACAGCTTTACCAAAACGACATAGTTTTGGCTTAAGCAGGCCCAATCCCCATTCAAATGAAGTTTATCCTCGCAGCATTACTATCGGTTATTTTTTCTGCCCTCAATATACAAGCCCAGTGCCTGAGTGCTTTTATAGACCAGCGCGGCTTTTTCTTTATTGTAGAAGACGGCAACATTATACAACAAGAGCACAACTTGGTGTATCACTACAAAGTGGGCCGCAATTATGTAGCCTATCTTAGTTTCAACAACGATTTCAAGGTTTACCACAAAGGGCAGACCCAAACACTCCAATCCTTTCCGCCAAGCAACTATGTGGTTACTGATTATTTGATGCTGGTGGAAAATCCCGGCTACCAATTTTATGTGTTGCACAGCGGAAAATTGGATTTGCTTACCCGTGGCAGCGGCCTTATCTATGGCGTGGGCGATAGCCTGATAGCGTTTCAGGATTATCTCGGACAGTTTCAGTTGTTTAAAGACGGAAGGGTGTATGAGATGGACCAACGCGACCCCTTGGAAGTAAAGGTGAGGGACAATATGATGGCATACCTTGACCGCAATAACGAGTTCCGCACGTTTTGGGAAGGTGAACTGGTAACCTTGGATTATGGCAACCCGCCCATTAGGTGGGAAGTAGAACGCAACATTGTAGCGTTTGTAGATTACGTGGGCAACTTCAAGGTTTTTCATGCCGGCGATATGTACAACGTGCTCAACTTCCAGCCCATCAATTTCAAGGCTGGGCAAAACCTTGTGGCTTACGTGGACAACCGCCGGGAGTTCAAAATCTTCTATAAGGGAGAAACTTTTGACATCCTCTCCATCGAGCCCAAATGGTACGAGGTGCGCGAGAACTATGTGGTATGGGCCGACAACAACAATTACTTTAACGTGTTTTACGAAGGCAAGTACGAGCGGTTGGAAGGCTTTATACCCGACACATTTCAAGTGAGCAATAATATATTGGTGTATCCCAATTTGGACTATTATCTATATGGGCATATCAATGGCAAAAAAGTAAAAGTATCGGACGAGGTAGTTACTTGGTTCGAGGTACAGAACATGTCCGTAAACTATTACAAAATCAGAAACTTCCTGAAAATTTACTGTAACGGCACCATTACGAATGCAATTAATCGGTAAGATTGTTACTGGTTATTAGTTATTGGTTTATTGGTGTAGTTAACTAGTTGCTGGCAAAAGAAAGTGCAATATAATTTATCACCCAATTTCTATCAAATGAACTGTTGATTGTAAGACCAAACCAATCAACCAATAACTAATAACCAGTAACCACACCCCCGAACGTAATTTGCCTTATCTTTGTTAGGAAGTGAAAATACCGTTAATGTCTATTTCGAAAGAGCAAGTAATTGATGCCCTGCGCCATGTAAACGATCCTGACCTGAAGAAGGACCTGGTAACGCTGAACATGATAGAAAATGTGGCGATAGAGGGCAGCAATATCGCTTTTACCGTAGTGCTCACTACCCCAGCCTGCCCGCTAAAAGATGTAATAGAACAAGATTGCCGCAACGCAATAGCCCAATATGTATCCGCCGACGCAATAGTGGATATTACTTTTGATTCGCGCGTAACTACCCGCAGGTTCGATAAAAAAGATGTGCTGCCCGGCGTGAAAAACATCATTGCCGTATCATCGGGCAAGGGTGGCGTGGGCAAATCAACCGTGGCGGTAAACCTAGCCTTGGCCCTGCTGAGCAACGGTTCGCGTGTGGGGCTGGTGGATGCCGACATCCACGGGCCATCGGTACCGCTTATGTTGGGTATTAAGGGCAAACGCCCCACCGTGCAGCAGATTGACGGCAAACACTACATTGTGCCCCTCGAAGCCCACGGCCTGAAAGTGCTTTCCATCGGTTTGTTGATTGACGAAAGGCAGGCAGTGGTATGGCGTGGCCCGATGGTATCATCGGCCCTGCGCCAATTTTTCACGGAGTGCATTTGGGGCGATTTGGATTACTTGATACTAGACCTGCCCCCCGGCACCGGCGATGTACACCTTACCCTCGCCCAGCAGATACCCATTACGGGCGCGGTGGTAGTAACCACGCCGCAAAAAGTGGCCATGGCCGATGCCCGCAAAGGCATCAGCATGTTTAAGCTGGATGGGATGAATATACCGATTATCGGCGTGGTGGAAAACATGTCTTGGTTTACGCCTGCTGAATTACCGGAAAATAAATATTATCTTTTCGGCAAAGGTGGCGGCAGCGACTTGGCCAACGAGTTCGACGTGCCCCTGCTTGGCCAGATACCATTGGTGCAAAGCATACGCGAAGGCGGCGATTACGGCAACCCCGCAGTGTTGCACGATGATGCATCTGCCCAAGCATTTACCGAGCTTGCCATTACTACCGAACGACAGATTGCCATTATCAATAGCCAAACAAACCAGCCCGTTGCGGCCCCTGTAGCATGAACGACGTAGCAACCCCTAAGGAACTTACCATTGCCCGCGTAGAAGCCGCGCTGGATACGCTCCGCCCCTATCTGCAAAAAGATGGCGGCAATGTAGAGGTAGTGGATATAGACGAAACCAAAACGGTGTGGGTGCGCCTAGTGGGTGCCTGCGAAACATGCCCCCAGAGCTTTATGACCATGAAGGCCGGTATAGAAGAGGCCGTGAAAAACGCCGTACCCGGAATATTGGCGGTGCGTTCTATTGCCACTAAATAACTCCCCTCTTTTTATCGTGGACCGTCGACTGTGGTCCGTAGACTAAATACTCAACAACCCTTCCGGAATTTCTACCTTGATGGTGCGCGCCTTATGATCCACTGCCTGTACCAGCTCATCAGCCAAAGGAATCAATACTTCGCGGCCACGGTAGGTTATTTGCGCCAAATCGTGCGCGGGCATGGGCTCAATACCATCTATGGTACCTATAAATTCGCCTGTGGCAGAGAATAGCATATAGCCCACGGCAAAATCGAAAGCCCCTTCCTCCATATCGGTAATAAAATACTCCTGCAACTTATCCGGCTGCACGTATATGGTTTTACCGGGCAAACTTACCGCAGCCTCCGGGCTGTCCACATCCTCCAACTTGAGCAAAAACTGCTCGTCGCCGGTAGCGTTTAGTTCCTCTGGAAAATACGGGAGATTTTTGGCATCGGTACCGATGAGTACAGGCGGTAAATCGTCCACCCATAAAGCGGTAAGAGGATAGTTGAAACTAACTTTCAACCATCCTCTTACACCATGTACTTTATGTACTTTGCCAACCTGAATGAGTTCCATTCAAAGGTTTTAACAGTGGCAAGAAATATTAAGCTTTTTCTTCGCCTTCTTCGGCAGCAGGAGCCTCTTCAGCTTCGGCAGCTTCCTCGACCACTGGAGCTTCGGCAACGGCTTCGTTGTTCTCCTCGGCGGCAGCGGTTTCAGCGGCTACTTCGTCGGCAGCAGCTTCTTCGCTAGCGGTCTCTTCGGTAGCTTCCTCTTCGGCAGGGGCGGCGGCAGCGGCGGCATCAGCTTCGGCTTTGGCACGCTTGGCAGCCTCTTCGGCATCACGCTTTTTGCGGGCATCCTCCTTAGCTTTGGCAAGGCTTTCTACACGGCCGGTTACTTTGCCTTCGTGCTCATCAACATACTTGGCAAAAAGATCGTCCACTTGCTCTTGGGTAAGGGCACCTTTTTTCAGGCCACGCACCAAGTGCTTTTTGTACAATACGCCTTTGTAAGAAAGAATGGCGCGAACGGTATCCGTAGGTTCGGCACCGTTGTTCAACCAAGTAAGGGCTTTATCGCCGTCCAATACAATTTTGGCAGGAACGGTAGTAGGGTCATAAGAACCCAAACGCTCAATAAAGCGGCCATCGCGTGGCGACTTGCTATCAGCAGCTACGATGAAATAATACGGGCGCTTCTTGCGGCCGTGACGTTGCAATCTTAGTTTAACCGGCATTGGTTACTTGTTTTTAAATGAATTAAAAGGGTATGGTATGCCATTCCGTTAATCAATAACGGGAGCGCAAAGATAGGGCTATTTTGCGTAACGGCAAATTAGCTTTCGTTACTTAATGCAAAGGATGTCTCGCTTCAATATATCAATATAAATAGCAGTGCGTAAGCGTACGTAGTTCCTGCACTAGCCAACCATCCACTACTTATCGCCCATACTTCTTGTGTGCTTAAAATTATCCACTGTTCAAAATACTATACTTTTCAAAATGCTCATTATCAATAGGTAATGTGCAAAACGCAATGATATTGGCCGTAACATTTTAATCTGCCCCCCGT
>CAYYZT010000042.1:0-3725 GCA_964476015.1 uncultured Chitinophaga sp. | reverse complement strand
CAGTGCCTATGCGCTTTCTGCCCCCAACGGATGGGTACAGAACAAAGTGGCCGCCGACGGCATGGGCCTAGGTGCGGCATTTCACCTAACGGGTACCGATTGGGAACATACGGATGCCTTTATCTTTGTAAACACCACCAGCTTGGAAGGCAGCGGCGACAACATCTATGACTTGATGACCTATGACATAGATATGTACAAAATCTCCTCGCCGGGCATTGTGATAAAAGATGGTGGCCGTGTGAGCGTAAACCGAGGCAAAGGCAGTGCCATAATGCTTTATATGACCAATGCCAAGAGCAATACTTATGAAGCGGTGGCCTATATAGACCAAGGCGACGTGGTGCCGTTCTTTGTGTTCAGTGCTTCCAGCCAAGCAGAGTTCGACAAGTATTTGCCCACCTTCCAAGAGTTGGTTGGTTCATATAAATACTATGGCCCAGTAACTACGGTGGTGAATACGCCCCGCAACTGATATAGAACGTAATGAGAGACCGAAATGGAGGCACTTTGCGGTGCCTCCATTTTTTGTTTGTTTACGTGGTTTAATGCTAATTTCACGTACATGGAGCGTGCGCGGGCAGATAAATGGCTATGGGCGGTGCGGGTATATAAAACCCGTGGCTTGGCTACCGATGCCTGCACTGCGGGCAAAGTGAAACTGGACGGTGCCAGCATTAAACCCGCCAAGGAACTGAAAGTAGGCGACACGCTGCACATAACCCGCGAACAACAACGGCTGGTATATAAAATAACCAAGCTAATTGATAAAAGAGTAGGCGCACCGGAGGCCCAAGCCTGCTACGAAGACCTTAGCCCCACGGAAGAAAACGGCGGAGTACAACCCTCCGCATTCCGTTTTCCTACACGGGAAAGGGGTGCCGGCCGCCCTACCAAAAAGGAGCGAAGGGATATGGGCAAGTGGCGGGAGTGATGTGCTAATGGGTTATATGCTGATGTGCTAATTCAACTAATTCATGAGCACAGCGGTACATGAGCGCATCGGCACATTATAAATAATCAGACACATCCAACCGTTTCAACTCTTTTCTAAACTGTACCGTAAGGCGGGGGTAGAGCGTGGTATTGCGGCCTTGGTGGTTGATGTACCAACTTTTGCAACCCGATTCCCACACAGTGCCCGCAAACTGGCTTTGCAGCGCATCGTTGTGGCGTTGCTGTATCTCAGGCTTCACATCCAAGTAGCCGTTTGGGCCTTGCTTTTCCAATAGGTTGAGGTAGCCCAGTATATAGTTCATCTGGCTTTCCATTATGTGTACCACCGAGTTGTGGCCGAGGCCAGTATTGGGGCCAAGCATGAATGCCAGGTTTGGAAAGCCCGAAACAGTAGTGCCCCGATAAGCCTGCGCACCCGTTTGTCTCCATTCGGCCAGCAAATCCCTGCCACTAAGGCCCGTGATGCGAGTATAGAGGTCGATGTCAGCCGCTACAAAGCCAGTGGCCAACACAATGGCATCAAAATCGTGTTGCCCCCCATCGGTAGTTATCATGCCCGTCGCGTTCCATTCTTGTATAGGTTCCGTAACGAGGCTTACGTTGGGCCGGTTGAAAACAGGATAATAGTTGTTGGAAACCAGTACCCGCTTACAGCCCATTTTGTAGTTGGGGGTAAGCTTTGTACGGGTTTCTGGATTGCGCACTTGATGGTTGAGCAGCCGCAACGACATTTTGGAACCAAAGCGGTTCATCGTTTCGCTACCTACGAAGGCTTTGCCGAAAAACTCGTTGCGCCAGTATATCAATTCGCGGTAAAGGCGGTTGGAAAGGGGCAACGCTTTGAACATTCCCTTTACGAAGCCGGGGAAAGCATGATCAGGCCGAGGCTGCACCCAAGCCGCCGTGCGTTGGAAAACCGTAAGCTGCCCTACCAGCGGCGCAATACTGGGCACTATCTGTATGGCACTGGCACCCGTGCCTATAACGGCTACGCGCTTGCCCCGTAAGTCATAGTCCTTGTCCCATTCGGCGGAATGGAAAACCTTGCCCTGGAACTGCTCCATACCCGTGAACTTCGGGGTGTTGGGTCGATTGAGCGGCCCGGTTGCGGATATAACCATTTTAACCTTAACAACGGCATTGTTGCGGTCCGTTATCTCCCAAAGGCCGTGTGTTTCGTCAAACCTTAACCCTACTATATCGCTCCCAAAGCGGATTTTTTCGCGCAGATGGTGCTTGTCCACCACTGCTTTCATATATTGCCATATCTCTGGCTGGCTGCTGAAGGCACGGCTCCAGTTGGGGTTCAATTCATCGGCAAAGGAATAAAGATGCGAAGGGATATCGCAGGCACAACCGGGATATACGTTGTCTCGCCAAGTGCCGCCCACTTCGTTGGCCCGCTCAAAAATGACAAAAGAATCCTTGCCTTCTTTTTGCAACCGAAGTGCCGCCACCAAGCCCCCAAACCCTGCACCGATAATACCTACCTGATAATCCGCTTTCATATAGCTAAGGTAGGCATTTTAGTAGAGCCACGCATCCAGCAAACTACTGTTGCGTTTTGATAGAGGCCCCATCTTGCAGCCCTTCCAACAGTTCCACGCTAATGCCGTCGGACAGGCCGGTTTTGATAGCCACTTTCTGGAACTGCTGCGGTGCGGTTTCTATTTCCACATAAGTGGTGTCGTTAGAAACCACCAAATCGCGTTCTTGCACGGCCAACACAGAGTCGCGCTGGTCCAATATAATATCGGCGTTGCTGCTCAATCCGGCACGGATAAACATATCTTCCGGCTGCGTAAGGGCAGCTTTTATCTCAAACTTAATGGTGCCTTGGTCTTCCACGCCTTTGGGGCTGATATACTCCAGTTCGGCATCAAAAGTACGGCCCTCTATGGCACCTATGGTTATCTTCAGCGGCATGCCCACTTTTATCTTGCCCACTTCGCTCTCGTCAATTTTACCCTTAAAAATAAGGTCGTTCATATCGGCTATGATGGCCACGGTAGTGCCCTCGTTAAAATTGTTGCTTTGTATAACCTGTGTGCCCACTTTTACGGGTACATCCAACACCATACCGTCAATGGTGGCCAGCACAATGGTAGTGGTTTGCTTGCTGCGGCTACTGATGCCCTCTTTAATAAGCTGCACGGTGTTCAATGCGTTCTCGTAGTCTTCCTTGGCTTGGTCGTACTGGTATCTGTACTCGTTGTATTCTATTTGGGAGATAGCCTTGGCATCGTACAACGCTTTCCGACGGTCAAATTCCAGTTTGGCCTGCTCCATGGCAATCTTGGTTTTGTTTACGCTCGATTCGGCGTTGCTCAGGTTTACGTCATCGGGTATAATTTTGATTCGGGCTATCTTCTGGCCCTTTTTCACCTTTTGACCGGCCTCCACGAACAATTCGTCGATAATGCCGCTTATCTGCGGTTTGAGCGTAACCTCCCGGCGCGGCTCCACGGCCCCGTTGGCCACGGTTTTCACCACAATATCAGTCTTAAATGGCTTGGAAGTGCCGTATACCACGGGCGATTTCTGGCTCTTGCTAAACAGGTAATAACCCACATAGCCCAACATGCCTATAAATACGATAAACAGTAGCAGCAGTAGTATTTTTTTCATTGTTTGTTAGTATCAAGTAGTGAGTATCAAGTATTTCCATTAAAAGTTTTGAGTTTTTTGTCATTGTATCGGTTAGTGAATACCCAAGTCTTGATACTCACTACTTGATACTATTCGGTTCTCAACGCCTGTATCGGGTC
>CAYYZT010000041.1:0-14810 GCA_964476015.1 uncultured Chitinophaga sp. | reverse complement strand
AACTGATTAACTGATTAACTGATTAACTGATTAACTGATTAACTGATTAACCAATCAACCAACTACAACGCCGCTTGGTACATTTTCAAAAAGTCCTCGCGGGTAACGGGCTTGGGGTTGTTGGGATGGCAGAAGTCGGCAATGGCGAGGTCGGCCAACTGTTCCAAATGTTCAGCCTTTACGCCTTGGCTGCCCAATTTGCTAGGGATACCGATTTTGCTGTTGATTTGTTGAAGATGCTCCACTACCGCTTCGCCCGTAAAGGTTTTCAGGCCCAGCGCATGCGCCAATGCCTCGAAACGCTTCTCTTGGCCAGCAATGTTAAACGCCATGCCATAAGGTATCATCAAGGCATTGGCCAAACCGTGGTGCATATCCAATAGGGTGGAAAGGGGATGCGCCAGCGAATGTACCACGCCCAGCCCCTTTTGGAAGGCTACGGCACCCATCAGCGAGGCCAGCATCATGTCGGCACGGCTCTGCGGGTCGGGGTTGTTCACGGCCTTTTCCAATGACTGGCCCACCAGCTTTACGCCCTCCAGCGCAATGCCGTCGGCCATAGGGTGGTAGTTTTTGGCCAGATAGGCTTCCATGTTGTGCGTGAGCGCATCCATGCCCGTAGCGGCCGTAACGGCGGCAGGCAGGTCGTAAGTTAACTCAGGGTCAGCAAACACACGCTTGGACAAAAGCTTTGGCGAAAACAGGATGCGCTTGCGGTGCGTATCGTCTTCGCTGATGATGGCACTGCGACCCACTTCGCTGCCCGTGCCCGATGTGGTGGGGATGGTAACAAAATGCGGCACCTCGTTGGTTACATATTTATCGCCGCCAATCAAATCATCGTACACAAACAAATCCTCCCGGTGGTTGATGCGCAGCGCAATGGCGCGTGCCACATCCAACGCGGCACCCCCGCCTATACCCACAATGCTGTCGCACTTTTCCTTTTCATACACGTCGCCACCCGCCAGCACATCGCTCTTCACGGGGTTTTTGTGTATGTCTTTAAACACCACGGGGGTTATACCCTGTTGTTCCAAAGCAGCCAACAGCTTTTTAAAAAACGGCAGCCCTGCCACTACCGGGTCGGTAGATACCAAGGGGCGTTTCAAGCCTTCGGCGGAAAGGTAAGGGGCCAACTCGGCCACAGCACCGGCGCCGAAACGGATAACGGTAGGAAAATTGAATTGGTGGATCATTGCGAAGATGGATTTTGCTTGGCAAAGGTAGCGTTTCAGTATTAAGTAATGAGTATCAAGTATCAAGACAGGAGATGATAGATGAGAGATAATAAACTTAACAACCAAAAGCATTGAGTAGGGAAATCGTATATAGTGAGTATCAATATCAAGGCTTGGGGCGGATTTTCCCCAAAACCTTATTCATCAATTTATCCACGCAGCTCTTTCAAATACTGCATTTCCTTACAGTTCAATCTTGATACTCACTACTTGATACTTGATACCGAAGAAACTGGCTTCCAAATTGCAATGGCATGGCTTCGAACCAAAATAACACATCATGCGATATGTACTATTACTGGCAGGATTGATGGCCTTTGTAGCCACTTCTTGCAACAAAGACGATAACGACGGTGCTAACTGTCGTGTAACGAAACAAACTGACAACAGCACCGGCGTAATTACTTCGGTAATCTATCGGGATGGAAAGCTATACCGGGTGGAGCAAAGCAATGGCAACTCTGGCCAGATAACCTTAAACGCTGCCGGCATGGTGGAACGGTTTGATATATACAACGGCACCGTGCAAGTTGGCTATGTGGAGTTTACCTACGCCAGCGGTAACAAGTTTTTGGAAAAGCGTACCTACCAAGCACGATTGCTGGGCGGCTTTGACCAAAAGCTGCGCGATGTGTACGAATATACCGGCAGTAACGTAACCAAGATAACCAATTATGACTTGGACTACAGCACTACCAGCATCAACGGTTATATAACCTACCAATACGATGCGCAAGGTAACGTAACCAGTGAGAGCCAGTATGGCCGCGATGGCAGCAACAACGTGATACTGCAACGTACCATCAGCTACCAGTACGACAACAAGCCATCGCCTGCAGGAGATTTGGGCAAGTACCTCCATATCTTCAACGAAAACAACATTACCGTGCGCACCACCGTAAACTATTTCCCCAACACCGCAACCAGCGTGGACAGTATAGAGTATATCTACAACGGCGATGGTTATCCTACCAAAGTTACCACGTTTAAAAACGATGGCGGGGTGGATAGCTACGACGTGCAATATGATTGCAACTAGTTTCTTGGACCACGGACGACAGACGACGTACTACGGTAAAAAACAACAAGTGCCTTGTGAAGTTTTCCGGGGCACTTGTTATTTATGCTTCCTGTAGCTTGGCCAATATTTTCCAGTCGATATAAAAAGTACCGAACGGTATACAACAAGCCAGTAATACCTTCCAAGTAATGGTGCCGAAAGGCCAGCGTTGCTCCACGCCAACGCTCAATGCATTGAAAACGAACAAGAGAAACAAGGCCCCGTGGATGGGGCCCAGCAACTGGGTGCCGATGGGGTTTCCGTAATAATACTTCATGGGCATAGCCACAAAGAGCAGGAGCAATAGCGAGAGCCCCTCTAAAAAAGCAAGTATGCGCAAGCGGCCAATCTTGGTTTGTAATATGTGTGTCATAGGCTTAAAACAATCTTAAGTATGGCCGTTGGGCCAAAGGTGAGAATGGCCATGGGATGGCCACGAGTATGACAATTAATGCAACACCAAACCAAATGAACATAGTACGGAACTTAGCCGAATCATTGGCCTGCCGCTTGGCTTTCGCCGAACCCACGGTAATGATTATGACCGCTAGCAGCATCAATACCATATGCACCAGCCCAAAGAAGGGCAGCTCTATATGTGGCATAGCGGCACGGGCATCGGCCCAAAAGACTTTTACAAGTGGGCTCTTGAAGTACAATATAACCCCGATGGCCAGTTGAATATGGGCAAAAGTGGCCGTCCAATGCCTTACGGCGTTGTCAATCGGCGTAAAGGCCAAGTGGCCCTTGAGGCCCCTATAGGTGCGCCAAACGGCAAAAACCAAGCTAAGCAATACCACCCAACGGATGATGGAATGTAATACGAGCAAAGTAACGTACACGGTAATTTTTTTCTTTGCTCCAAAGGTATCACAAAAACATACTAATTGGTATGTTTTTGTGAAAAAAATTTACCCTAAGGTATTTAAGTACTTCTTTAGCCCTGCCAGATACACCTCATACACCCCTGTATGGTTGTACACTTTTCCCAAATTACGGATACCGCCATACCCTGCCATAATAGTGATGGCAACCTGCTCTGCATCTACTTCCGGTTTCATTTTGCCGGTTTGACGGGCAGTGTTCACGCACGTTTCAATAGCCGCTTTCCATTCATTTACCAACCGCCCCAAGGCAGCTTGGAAGGTAGTGCTCAATGGCGACATTTCCTGAATCAAGTTGTGGGCCGGGCAGCCATACCGCACCTGCATATATGGGTTGGCCAGCAAAATATCGCGCATCATTTGGTACAGATCCTCAATCGGGTTGTGCGAGTGGGCGAGCTTGGCCACCATGGCCTCGTGCATGGGCGGGTACATTATCTCGTTGATAATGGCCAGGCCCATTTCTTCCTTGTTTTTGAAATGGTAGTAAAACGCCCCCTTTGTTACTTGGGTAGTGGCAATAATATCGTCGATACTAGTGGCTTGGTAGCCATTTACGTAAATAAGGTCAAAAGCCTTCTGCAAAATGGCCAGTCGGGTAGCGTCGGCTTTTTTCATACAAGAATTGCAAATCTGTACTTTATATAGCTAATCCTTTTTGTTCGCAAATCCCTAAAAACCGAATCAGGTTTTTTGTTTTTTCTTTTTAGCGGCGGGGAACAGCACATTGTTCAATATAAGCCTGTAGCCCGGCGAGTTGGGGTGCAGGGCAAGGTCGGTCTTCGGATCGCCCACGAAGTGCTGGTAGTCCTCTGGGTCATGGCCGCCGTAAAAGGTCCACATACCGTTGCCCAGCTCTCCATGTATATAGCGGGTTTCGCTGGCCGATTTGTTCTCGCCCATAATCAATACCTCGGGCTTCATCACGCTCTTGTTGAAAGAGGTAGTTTGCCCCATATAACCCTTAATAGTGCGGGTATGGCATTGGGTGAGCATGGTTGGCACGGGGTCCCATTTGGCCGAAAAATCGAACAGGGTAAAGTAATCCAGATCAATCGGCACACTGCGGGTTTCGGTAGCATCTATACTCGAATACTCGTATTGATACGGATTCTGTATCAGCGTAAAATCTCGGAAAGCCAGTGTTTTGTTAAAATCCAGCTTTTGCTGCGCCTGTGGGTCGGCGGGGTCGCCATCAAACATATAATCGCAAATATCCACGCCCTCGGCAGCCAAGGCAATATCATAGGTATCGGTAGCGGAGCACATGGCGAACAGGAAGCCGCCGCCCAGTACGAAGTTTTTAATCTTCAGTGCCACGGCCAGCTTCAATTGCGACACCTTCTTAAATCCGAATTTAGCGGCAGTGGCTTCTTGCAGCCGCACATCTTCCTGATACCAAGGGGCGGTGCGGTATCGCGACCAAAATTTGCCGTATTGCCCCGTAAAATCCTCGTGGTGCAGGTGCAGCCAGTCATATTTGGGCAGGTCGCCGTTTAGCACCTCGTCGTCGTAAACCACATCGTACGGTATCTCGGCATAAGAGAGTGCCATGGTAACGGCATCGTCCCACGGCAATTTGTTTTTGGGCGAATAGACAGCGATTTTCGGTGTTTTTTCCAGTTTCACCACATCTTGGTTCACCTCTGGATTGGCAATGTCGCTCACTATGCGGTTATATTGCGCATCCGCAATAATTTCATACGACACTCCCCGAATCAAGCACTCGCTTTCCAACGGTTTCAGGTGCGGAAAACAAAAACTACCGCCGCGGTAGTTGAGCATCCAATCAACCGTAGCTCCGTGAGATATTACCCAGTAAGCGATGCCGTATGCTTTCAGGTGCTCTTTTTGGGCACCGTCCATCGGTATCAAAATATAAGCGGCACGGGCTTGGTTTACGCCGAAAGTAAGCAGTAGTAAAAACAAAAATCGGTACAACATGGCAATATTTTAAGCTCCCTTATGAGGACAATAAAGATAAAACTAAATCTTACAGCCTTTACTCTAACGGTATCGGTTAGGGTTTAGTTTATTGGTGTTATCAATTTGCACGTTAGCATCCGGCGCATCTCCGCCAATTTACCTAAAATCCGCTGACACTCCAACCCATTGGCATACAATTGGTTGCCTAAAAATAGATGCCCAAACAAAAAGTGGTTGGGTAGTTGCAAGTTAAGTAACTTAGATAAAGCGTAAGGAGATTTTTGGGAAATTTACGGTTTTGGCGAAACACCATAAGCTAAAACACGTAAAAGACAAGGCACATAAACATCACCATCATGCTGGAAGGGAACAAAGAGTGGGTAAAGCAGGATGCGCCTATAAGGAGCCGACGGGAAGGACCACCCCGGGCCAACTTGCAATATTTGCGCGACTTGTCGGGCAACGATACGGATTTTATCAAGGAAATAATCGAAATGTTCGTTAATGACGCACCTGTACTTTTAAAACAAGCCATAGTTTACCATAAAAACGCTAACCTTACCCTGCTTAAAGCTAGCGTACACCGCATGAAGTCGTCGGTAAAAATGATGGGCGATGCCGAACTGGCCAACTTAATCGAGCGCATCGAACTACACTGCCTGGGCGCCACACAAGAGCCCAATATGCCCAGCCTGATGATGCACTTGAACCGCGACCTTACCGATTTGCTATACGACCTGAAGGCCGAAATGGCCAAATTATAACCTCTTTTTTTACGTTAGGCATAATGTTTAATTACTGTGGGCGTTATTCCCTTATTCTGCCATTAATATGCTATTTTTGGCCGTAAGGAAAAACCTCAGCTAAATGAAACGTTTCTTTTTGTTGCTGTTATGCGGCACTCTCGGTTTTGCGGCCTATGCGCAAGACACCACCAAAACTGCTGACAAGGTAAAGGAAAAAGTGGCCCAAACAGGCAGCCGCGACCGCTTGGTTGTGGAAGTAGGGTTTGACCACTGGCACCAGAAGGAAGGCAAGGTAACGGACGTAAAATGGTTTAGCCGCAGCTACGGCCTCTATTTTATGTACGACATCCTTATCAAAAAATCACGTTTCAGTGTGGCGCCGGGCTTGGGTTTCGGCATTAGCAACGTGTTTACCAGCAAGGGCTTGGTAGAAGATACTACCTCCACGTATTTTGCTGATTTCAATACCGCCTACGGCGTTGCCGAAGACGACGTGAAGAAGCACAAGCTTACTACTTCGTTTGTTGACATTCCGGTAGAATTGCGTTTCCGTGCCAAGCCCAACAGCCGCAATAAGAGCTTTAAGTTGGCCGTGGGTTTCAAAGCCGGTGTATTGTTCGATAGCCATACCAAGCTGAAGTACGAGACCGAACGCGAGAAGCCACGCGTAATCAAAACCAAGAATTATGTTGATTTAAACCGTTTCCGCTACGGCCCTACTTTCCGCATCGGTTATGGCCCGTTCAACGTATTCGGCTTTTACAACTTGGGCGAACTGTTTAAAGACGAAGGCCCGGGCGGTATCCACCCGTTCACGGTGGGCATATCCATCAACGGCTTGTAACATAAAATATAAACTTAAGGCCCCGCTTGCATACGCAAACGGGGCTTTTTAATTTTAGCCAAAACCTTGAGCGTAAGCCCCCCAGAAAACGGGGTTGCCAAGTACTTAACACAACAACCATCCCCATGCTCGACCAAGATTACCTAAGAACTTATGCTACCCAGTGGCTGCATGCCTGGCATGGCAACAAACCAGAGGAGTTGCTGAAATATTATGCCGAGAATGCTTTTTATGCCGACCCCGCCAAGCGCGACGGGCTAAAAGGCAAGGAGCAAATCGGCACATATTTCACCAAGCTATTGGCGGCCAACCCTACTTGGGTGTGGATAGTACTGGAAGTAATGCCCACCGAAAAGGGCTTTACACTAAAGTGGCTGGCCCGGATACCTGTCGGCAACCAAGTGCTGGAAGAAACCGGCCTCGACATAGTGGAACTGAACGCCGATATGGAAATTGTGCGCAACGAGGTGTGGTTCGACCGCAGCCGTTGGATGCAATTGCTGCAAGCCAAATAAAAAAAGCACCTGAAGACCACTACATCCCCAGGCGCCATGCTTACTACTGTTTGTTCTAGACACAAGATGTTAGACGCAAGACACAAGACTTAAAAAAATTTAAGGCAAATTGTGTCTTGTGTCTTGTGTCTTGTGTCTTCAAATTAATTTATACTATAACTAAACCCTACCGAAAAGCCCCTGCCCGGCACCAAACGCTGGAAAATGGCGGCCTCGGCACCGTAATAGGTTTCGTATTGCTTTACAAAGTCGTCGCCAATCAAGTTCTCAGCTTGCAAGCTCACCTTGAACTGGTCTTTTTTGCCGAACACCTCGCTCACCTTTAGGTTCAAGCTATGGAACGGCATTTCGTAAACATCCGGCGCACGGCCACCGCCCACTACGGCCAAGCGTTTGCCCTGCACGTTGTAAGCCACCGTGGCGGTAAGGCCCAATTCGGCAGCGGTATAGCTTAAGTTGGCATTGATTAGGTAAGGCGACTGCCCGAACATGGCCCGGGTAGTGGGGATGGTATACCCTTCTTTCACCCACTTGTTTCGGCCTTCCAGTTCGGCTGCGCCCAATTCCGTAGTCGATTTTATCCATGATAGGTTGCAGGCCAACACCAAGCCCTCCAATTTAGGATGCACGAACTTGAAGTTCTTCCTAAATTCCAGTTCAAAACCGAAAGCCTTGGCATTGTTCACGTTGCGCGGAGTAAAGTCTCGCGGCGCATAGTCGGCAAAAATGACCACCTCAATAGGGTTATGGAAGTTCTTGAAAAACGAGCTTACCGAAACCATTTCGCCTGTGCCGAAGAAATACTCCCAACGCAAGTCGAGGTTGTCAATGTTGGTCTGCTCCAATCCCACGTTTCCGATAAAGGTTACGTTTGAGACCGGGTCTACGATTTGGGCCAACGATTTTTCCTTGAAAGTAGGCCGTGCCACGGTGCGGGAATAAGAGAGGCGAAGGTTCATGTTCTCTACCACGCCATAAATCATGTTTACGGCAGGCAAAAAGTCTAGCTTGTTCAATACCCTTTCATTCTCAAACTTATCCGTTTCAGGGTTTACTACCTGTTGTTTCCTACCTGTAAAAAACAAGTCCGCCTTCTCTACCCGTAGGCCATATACAACGTTGAAACTGGAAGTAACGGGCAACTCGTTCATCACATATACGGCGGCCACGTTCATGAAAGCATTAAAGGTGTTGGACAAATCCTGTTGGCCGATAATGTAAGTACCGCGGCGGTTTTCCGGGGTCCAGATGTTTTCTTCGGCCAAGATAAAGTCGGGGCTGCCCTGAACTTGTAGGCCATTGTTTACCAACTTCACGATGTACGACTCAAAATCCCTTGTTTTGAAAGTATTGTACGCCCCAAACTTCAGTTTCGACTCCAGCCCGCTCCATTGTTTGAAGGTCTTGGTAAAATCCACCCTGAAGTTTTCGGTTATCTCGTTTAGGTCTCGGTACAGGCGACTGGCGTTGGTGCTGCCAGTTTCCAACGTGGTATCGCCATTCAATACGCGCAGTTGCATAATGCGCAGGTCAGGGTCGGTAATGCTGGCATACGACAAAGAGTTTTTCCATTCGATGTTGATGCCGCCCAAAGTATGTTTGCCAGTAAGCAAGAAGTTGGAGATAGAGCGTTGGGTATAGCTCAACACGTGGGCGATGGTTTGAATCTGGTTGATGCCATCATATTGGTTGCGGAAACTGCCCGAACTCTCGCCATTTTGGGTGTGGAACAATTGGGCGGTAATTTTGCTCTTCTGCGTTTTAAAAGCACCTGCCAAAAGGCCGCTCCAAATAACGTTGTTTACGCCGATGGGGCCTTTGGACATTTTATAGTTTTCCGGGTCCAGTTCCAAATTTGTCGGGCTGGCGGAGTGCCAATACTGGCCAAACTCCGCTTCCTCGTAAAACTGGTAGCTGTTGCGGTAAGTGAGGCCCGCGTTTATGCCGAAGCTTTTGCCGTTGCGGTTATATTGGTTGCCGAAGCTTATAAAATAGTTCTGCGTGGGCAATGCCTTCTTCCTATCCACGCTCAATTCTTTGGAGAAGCTGCGCACTATCTGTTCCAGCTCCGGGTTTCGGCGCACTTCGTAAGATTGGTCAATGTTGCGGTCGCTATCGAAAGGCAACTGGCGCAGGCCGTTATCAAAACCCAACCAATCGGTTTTGCTGCCATCGTACAGGATGAAATTGTTGTTGAAAGTAGTGTTGGTGTTAAAACCCACGCTGCCGCCCACGGTAAACTGTTTGCGGTCTTGAAAATCTTTGATGCCTATATCTACCACACCGCCCGTAAAATCGCCGGGCAGGTCGGGCGAGAAGGTTTTATAAACGATAAGATTGTCCACCAAGTTGGTGGGGAACACGTCTAGCTGTACGGTATTCCTATCTGGGTCCAAGCCTGGAATATCCATGCCGTTCAGCATGGTTTTGGTATATCGGTCGCCAAGGCCGCGCACGTATATGTATTTGCCACCTTCAATCGATACGCCGGGCACGCGCTTCAGGGTCTCGCCCGCATCGTTGTCGCCCGCTTTGCTAATGGACTGCGACGAAATGCCATCCAACACCACGGTGGAGTTTTTTTGTATGGTAAGCAGGGAGTTATCGGTATTCTTGGTGCGCTCGGCAGAAACAACCACCTCCCCTATTGATTCGGTCTCTGCCTCCAACGGCAAGTTCACAACCGTAACTTCCCCAGCCTTTACCGATACGCCCGTAACGGTTTTGGTAGCATAGGAAATGTAGGAAAACACCAAGTTGATGGTTGCGGGCGGCACGGACAGGTTGTAATTACCGTCCAAATCGGTGATGGTGCCAGTAGTAGTGCCCTGCACCAGTACGGATACACCGATAAGCGTTTCGCCGGTTTTGGCATCGGTAAGGGTCCCTCTTACCGTGCCGTTTTGGGCTTGAACGCGAAGTGCTGTAAACAATAATACCAGTAGTAAGCAAGAATATTTCATTACAAGGTTTTTATGAATTTGCCCTCCCGGGTAGTGGCCGGGAGGGCAAACCGTGTTAGCGGATATGAGGTATGCGGGTTAGTCAATCAAGCCTTCGTTGCCGCTCTTGGTCCAGCCGGCGAAAACGGAAATGTTAGCAAAGCCGGTCACGCTAGTGCTAGCAGTATTATTGTTGGCACTCAATTCAAAAGCGGTGATTACAGCTACGGAGTCAACCAAGGCAAGGGTGCTGTTGCCGCTACCGTCAACTTTCACTGGAGTTACCACTCCCGTTAAAGAAGCATTCTCAAATTTGCAATTGGTCAATTTCAAATCGCTGGCAATGAAGTTGTCTATAGAGCTTTGACCCTCCACGGTAACCCATCTGGAGAAATTCAAGAAAGTAGTATTGCTGATGGTGCCTTGGGCGGCACTCTTCAGCGTAGCGGCACGGCCATTGCCGTTGTTCACGCTCTTCACGGTACCGTTGGTAACGGTGAATTTGCCACTGGTATAAGTGCTGCCCTCTGGGCCATCGAATTCGAATGCAGAGTTGCCAGCACCGCCGCCTTCGTGGATTACGTAGAAGTTGGTAATGGTACCAGAATAGTTCATGTCAAGGTCAATGGCATCATCGTTGGCATAGGCCACCACAATGTTGTTCACGTTTACGGTGCCACCGAAAATTTCGATACCATCGTCAAAGCTGGCATAAATTTCCACGTGGCTTATTTCGGTGCCGCTGCCCACGCCTCCAAGGGTAAGACCTTGCAGCTCGTTGTCATCGTCAATAGCGGTGCCCGTATGGCGGATGGAAACGTATTGAATCTTGCCAGAATTGTCAGCATTGTTGTTGCCGCCATACAACCCGAAAACAGAGTTGGCAGGCAAACCTTCTATTTGGGTCTCCGTGTCGCCATCGCCAGCAGAAATGTTGGCACTGCCCAAAATGATTATACCGCCCCAAAGTTGGATATCGTCTTTTGTAAGGTTGGTGCCGAATTTTTGGCCCACGGTAATGTTGTCTTCAACAGAGGTAAAAATGATAGGCTTATCGGCAGTGCCCACAGCGTTTATTTTGGCACCACGGGTAATAACCAATACGGTGGCATCGGTATTGGTACCGGTTTGGGCTTTAATAATAGTGCCCGGCTCAATGGTAAGGGTAGCATTGTTGCCCACCACTACGTAACCATCCAATTCATAAATAGTATCTGAGCTCAAGGTGCGGTCGTTGTTGATTTGGCCAGCCAACACCACGGTTTCGGTTTGCGGATCGTTGTCATCGTTATTTTTATCCTTGTCGCACGAGGTAATAGCGAAAGAAGCAGCCAACAGCATCAGCAGCATCCGGTAGTTGGAAATGTTTTTTAGCATCGGTTAAGGTTTAGTGATTTTTTTGCGTTTTTAAGTCGATGCAAAACAACTCACCACGTTTTAACCTGAAATGAAAGCCTCGTTAAGATTGTTTTATGAAAAGGAACGTTAACAATGGTCGTTTTAACTTATTTTTAACATAGCCGCAACAATGGGCAAAGGGTGTAACGCTAGCTTTGCGAAAAATTAACAGCCATGTCTGATAAAATTAAGATACTGATAGCTGACGACGAGCCGGATATCCTGGAGTTCTTGCAGTATAACTTGGAGCGTGAGGGCTATGAGATTATACTTGCCGAAAACGGACGGGAAGCCATCACCAAAGCCAAGGCCGCCCACCCGCAAATGATATTGCTGGATATTATGATGCCCGAACTGGACGGTATAGAAACGTGCCGCGAGCTGCGCAGCATGGCAGAGTTTAAAAACACCCTTATCACTTTCCTTACCGCCCGCAACGAAGACTACTCGCAAATAGCCGGGTTCGACGTGGGGGCCGACGACTATATTACCAAACCAATCAAGCCTCGTTTGCTTATCAGCCGCATCAAGGCATTGCTCCGCCGCTTTGGCACGGAGGTGGTGGAAGAAAACGTGAGCTTGGGTGCCATCGAAATTGACCGGGAGAAATACTTGGTGTACAAAAACGGGGAGAAACTTAGCTTGCCTAAGAAAGAGTTTGAACTGCTCAACCTGTTGGCATCCAAGCCGGGCAAGGTGTTTAGCCGCAAGGAGATTATGAGCAAAATATGGGGCAACGACATTATTGTAGGCGACCGCACCATAGACGTGCACATACGCAAGTTGCGCGAAAAGATAGGTGAAGACCAATTTAAAACCATCAAAGGCATCGGGTATAAGTTTGATGTTTAGTTTTGGTGCCTTAACTGTATCCCTGCCATGAAAAACCTATCGCCCCGCGATGTTGCCATTACCGTTACCGCCATCGGCTCCGTTATGCTGTTGGTGGTGCTGTACGCGCTCACGCGCTTGGCAGCGGTGGAGCTGCCGCTCTGGGTAATACTGGGCATACCGGCGGTTAATTTCATAGTAGGATATTTCCTGTTGGCCGCCTTGCTGGAAAAATTCATCTACCGCCGCATCAAGGTCATCTACAAAACCATCAACAATTTTAAAGCCCCCAGAAGCGCCGGGCCTATCGTAATCAACATTACCGACGACATCCTCTCTAAAGTAGAACATGAGGTGGTTGATTGGGGCAAAAAACAAACACAGGAAATAGAAAGGCTCAAAACCTCGGAAAACTATCGCAAGGAGTTTCTAGGCAATGTATCGCACGAGCTCAAAACACCCATATTCAATATACAGGGCTACCTGCACACGCTTATAGACGGCGGCCTGCACGACGACAAAATCAACAAAAGCTATCTTTATAAAGCCAGTCAAAACCTTGACCGACTGAGCGCGATTGTGGAGGATTTGGAAACCATCAGCCAACTAGAGACCAATGCGCTGAACCTCGACATCCGCAAGTTCGATATCGTAAAGCTTATCAAAGAAACTTTCGATAACTTGGAGATGCAGGCCGATTTGAAAGACATCAAACTGGTGCTCAAAGATGGCTCGCCCAAAAGCTTGGCCGTAATGGGCGACAAGGACCGTATTCGGCAAGTAATTACCAACCTGCTTACCAACTCCATTAAATACGGCAAGCAAAAGGGCACCACCTCGGTGGGATTGTACGACATGCACGACAATCTTTTGGTGGAGGTAACGGATAACGGCATCGGCATTACCGAAGAACACCTGCCACGCCTATTCGAGCGTTTTTATAGGGTTGATAAAAGCCGCGCCCGAGGGCAGGGCGGTACCGGATTAGGCCTTGCCATTGTAAAGCACATTATGGAGGCGCACCACCAAACCATAAACGTGCGCAGCACGGTGGGATTGGGTTCTACGTTCGGATTTACGTTGAAAAAGGCGTAAGCGTAATCTTGGGGGATTGCTTCAAGCCCTCGAAACCATCCCTGCGAACAACTTTTAAGCTGGCTTTCGCAATGACGGAAAATGGATAGAAAAAACTTTTTCAAAAAAAGTCGCCCTAAAACGTAACTTTTTTCGTTCTAGAGTTATTGCTGTATCTACGTTTGAGATTTTCTACGCCAAAAAACTTATAAAAAAGCGAAAAAAGGCTTGACAAAAGTGCCGCCGTGCAGTACCTTGATACCATCAAAACGCTGATAACGGTGTAACCACTCTCCCAGCCTCTACTCAAACACACAGGCAGCGATTTTAAATAACAGTTTCATTATTTAAACCCGGAGACTATGAAGACTACTTCGTTCATCACCCTTATGTCCCTATGTTTGGTAATTGGCCTAAGCAGTTTCAAATCCAACAGCGGCAGCCCAATCAAAATAAGCAAACCCGCTGCCGAAACGGTAAGCAAGGGCGTGGACATCGATGTGAACGCTTTTATGGCTTCTTTGGGCATGAGCACCATGGTGGATGAAAAGCAACTGCTGGAGCAGTATCCTGGGGTAACTGTGGCTATGCATAGCAATACAGGAGTAGAAATCAAATTCGCCAACCCAACTGCCCAACAATACCGCTTAGACATTTACGACTTGGATGGCAACATATTGGTAACGTATGTGGACATCTATGGCGATACCGTAAAAGTTGACCAACGCTTTGTAGCGGCTTTCGGCAGCTACTTGTACAAGCTTACGGGCGAGGGCAATACCTACGCTGGCAAATTCAGCGCGGAACTGCGATAAACATATACAGGTCTCAAACCAGTAGCGGCGGCCCCGGAGATTCCGGGGCCGCCGCTTTTTTTATGCCAATATTCCGGCATTGCGTGCCGAGGGCGTTACCTATAAACCCACCAAATTGGGATAATCCAGCCAAGCGTTCGGACGACTGCTTGAACAATACTACAGACAAACGTTGCATCATATTGCCCATGGCATAGGAGCCGTCAGACCGCTTAAGTGGCTTTCCCATTTATTTTCCGCATTACGTGCCGAGGGCGTTGCCCCCGGCTATTATATGATGCCCCTTTGGGGCGTAACAAGCACAAGCAATAAACAAAGAAGCCGTCTCGCTTGCAACGAGACGGCTTCTATATCGAATAATCCAAAGAGTGTTATCAGGCTATTTCCTTGGCACCTTCCACCAACACAGTAATCTTGTTGTTGAGGCACTCCACAAAACCGCTCTCGATTTCGAACCTCTTGATGCCGCTGGCTGAGGTAACTTGGATAGGGCCTTTTACCAAAGCGGAGATAATGGGGGCGTGGTTCCTCAAC
>CAYYZT010000040.1:12383-15037 GCA_964476015.1 uncultured Chitinophaga sp. | reverse complement strand
ACGTTTCGGCTATGGCGATTACTTGGTGATACCGCGAGGCACCATCTACCAACTGCACTTCGATACGCCGGATAACCGCCTGTTTATCGTGGAGTCGTTTAGCCCCATCCGCACCCCGAAACGCTACCGCAACCACCACGGGCAACTGCTGGAGCACTCGCCGTTTTGCGAGCGCGACATCCGTAAGCCCATTAACTTGGAAACGCACGACGAAAAAGGCGAGTTTTTAGTGCTTATCAAAAAGCAGGACCATATCTACCCGTACCACTTCACCACGCATCCTTTTGATGCCATCGGGTGGGACGGTTATCTATACCCATACGCCTTTTCCATCCACGACTTTGAGCCTATTACGGGCCGGGTACACCAGCCGCCGCCCGTGCACCAAACGTTTGAGGCGGGCGGCTTTGTTATTTGCTCGTTTGTGCCGAGGTTGTACGATTACCACCCCGAATCCATACCCGCGCCGTACAACCACAGCAACGTGGACAGCGACGAGGTGCTATACTACGTGGACGGCGACTTTATGAGCCGCAAGCACGTTACCCGTGGCATGATTACGCTGCACCCGCTCGGCATACCACACGGCCCGCACCCCGGCACGGTGGAAAAAAGCATCGGTGCCAAGGAAACCAAGGAACTGGCCGTAATGGTGGATACCTTCCGCCCGCTGAAACTGACCAAACAGGCGTTGGAAATTGAAAACGACGGGTATTGGGAAAGCTGGGTGAGGTAAATATGGGGTATGAAATAGGAAATGTGAAACATTGACTAGTCCTCGCTTCCAGCGAGGACTTAGTAACTGCGAGCTTCCAGCTCGCCACGTAACGCCGTTTTATGTATGTATTAATGTGCGAGCCACAGGCTCGGCGTTACGTACATCCTCGCTGGAAGCGAGGACGAGGTAATGATGAGGTAATTTTATGCCGTGTTTTACCGTTATACCACCATGCGCTACCTATCCATCCTTATACTTCTATCCCTTTTCTCGCTATCAACCACCGCCGCCCCGCAATGGAAAGACGGCGATATCATCTTCCAGATTTCCCAATCGTCGCAGTGCAAGGCCATACAGGCGGCCACCAAAAGCCAGTATGCCCACGTGGGTATTATGTTTCAAAAGGATTATAAATGGTATGTGCTGGAAGCCGTAGGGCCCGTGGTGTACACCCCGTTGGCCGAATGGATTGCGCGTGGCGAACGGGGCCACTATGTGGTTAAGCGGCTGAAAAACACCGATGTGCTTACCCTAACTGCCTTGGAATGCATGAAACAACAGGGCCAAAGCTACTTGGGCCTGCCTTACGACCTCACTTTTGAATGGAGCGACAAGCGTATGTACTGCTCCGAACTGGTGTGGAAGCTGTATAAAGACTGCGCCAAAATAGAGGTGGGCGCCCTAAAGAAACTCCGTGATTTCGACATTACGCACCCGTTGGTGGTGGCCAAAATAAAGGAGCGGTACGGCAACAACATCCCGCTGGACGAAACCGTTATCTCGCCCGGCGATATGTTTGCCGACGAGGATTTGGTAACGGTTTTCAGCAATTGATTACGGCCTATTTGGATCCGCCGGGCCTTCGGGGGTGTAGACTTGGCGTGTATGTATAGCAGCATAACCCAAAAACAGGTTTACCAGTATAATCGACATTACAATACCTACTACAATTGCCCACGTAAGGTTGGTAAACATACCCACCACAAAGCCTATGATGATGCCCAGCACAATGCCCACGGCCATCTTCACCAATTGTTCCATCTTCTCGATATCCATCTTTCACGGTTTTGTAGTAGCTATACCATAAACCGTTCCAGTTTGGCTAAACTAGCCTAAATACGATAACTTTTGGGGAAATTGTGGCGAGTGGGGAATTGCATATGTGGATTATTTCTGCGGTTGCTGCAACGCAGCCGCGCCATCGCCATAGCCTTCATAGCTAAACTCGGAGGCCGCTACGGGGCCGGGTTGGATGGCAGTAATGGTTTGGGAGAAAAGCACCTTGCCGTCGCTGCCGCGGCTGGTTACGCTTACGGGCAGGCCACTGATATTATGGGCTGCTAGTGTGGCAAACACACCGTTCTTTTGCAAAAGGGCGGGCAGGTCGTTTACATTAAGGCTCACTTGGTTGGTAACAAACACCGTGGTGCTGCCTTCTGCCGACTCCACCGTATATTTTTTGCAAGGGAAGCCCGCCAAGGTGCTGGTGCCCTCGCCCACGGTAAGGGCCGCATTGCCTCCCAATGGAGCACTTACGGGCTTCACGTCGCCAATCGGGTTCACGAACATCACCTTTTGGCCCCCTACTTCGGTAAGGATGCGCAGATTGTTGTCGCCTTTCAGCATCAAAACGGTGTAGGTAAACGATTGGCCGTTGGCCGTACCGTTCATTACCAGCTTATGGTTGCCATTGGATGTAAGCCACTGAACCACCGCTTCTTCCTGTATGGCGGGGTTGGTGGTGGTCAACTGTATTTTGCCCTCAAAAGCCTGTGCGTTGACCGTATTTGACAACAATGCAAAGCACGCTAGCGGAAGGAAAGTAGCGATATATTGAATGAATTTTTTCATAGTCCACGGTCCATGGTCCACAGTCCACGGTGTTTTTATTGGTTTATCATTTAGACGAAAATGAGCTAGTTTAAGAGTAGTAAAC
>CAYYZT010000040.1:8050-12373 GCA_964476015.1 uncultured Chitinophaga sp. | reverse complement strand
TTTACATCTCGCTTCTAACCTTAGTTGCCCACGCGGCCTTTAAGGAACGAGGTGTTGTAGTTGTTGTCCGGTATGTTCAGCAAAAAGCCGTTGCGTTTGATGGCGAAGCCCGCTTGGCCTCCTGGAGGTATCGGCACGGGTATCTGTATGTTCATGTTGTTGAGCACGGGAATGGTAACCGGCCCCACGAACGGAATATTAACCGACACCGAGATAGACAGCGTAACTTGGAAGGCCCCTGTAGTGCCCGGATAGCCGTAGCCGCCACCGTTGCCCCCGTAGGCATTCGGGTTGATGCTGATATTGAGCGGCCCTTGGTTGATGCTGATGGGGATGATGAGCATACCGCCCTGGCCCGGCACGGCAAACTGCCCCGCCGTGGCGTTGGTGCCCGCGCTATAAAACTGTAGGCCGAGCAGCGATGGAATATTACCGCCCAAGCCCCTTTCGGCACCGCCACCGCCGCCAGCACCTATAAGGATGCCGATAGCTGGCAAGCCCAACGGCAACTGATACGACAGGCCAAAAGCCATAGCGTTGCCGCCACCGCCGCCGCCGTATATATTGAAGTTGTTGGATACCGTGGCATCCACCGTAAGGTTTACGGCGTGGCCGCCGTTGAAGCCCGCGCCCGTGTGGCCGTTGGCAGGGTCGGTAGCCGTGCCACCGTTGCCGCCGTGGCCAAGTATGTTGCCATAATTTACCAAGCCGAAAATGGAACCCGCAGGCAGGTTGCCCGTGGTAAAGGCGGGTATATCGGCGGAAAAGCTGGTAATATCAACACCCGGCAACACCGTGGACACCACACAAATGGGCTGGTTGGTAGGGGCGTTGGGATAATTGGCATAGAGTGCCACCGACAGGTTATAGTTCTGTTGGCTATTGGTTACATCCACCAAATAACATGGCGTGAGGGTTACGGAATAAATAAAATTTACCGTTTCGCCGCCGCACAATGCTTGCAGCACTATGGGATAGGTTCCGGCAGGCACATAAGGCGTGGCCTTTACCGTAACAGTGGTGGTGCCGCTGGAGAGTATCGGGTTGGGGTTGAACGTAACCGTAAGGCCCGTTGGCAAAGAACCCACTACTGCCACGGCAATGTTTTGCGGGTTGCCGTTGGTTTGGCTGAAGTTGAGCTGGAAGGTAATGGAATCCGTCTGCACGCGGTCGATGGTATCGGCTTGGCTGGTGCTGGTCATGGTAAAATAGCAGTCGTTGCAATTGGCTTGGTAGCTACTCAGCCAGCACACGCCGTTAAAGTATTGCACGGCACTATCGGTAACGTTGTAAATGATAAGGCCCGTAGCGGGTTGGTGTATGGCGTCGCGTTGCGTGGTGGTAAGGGTAGGCGGCAAAAAGCCGAGGCTATCCGATTCCAGGTGCAGGATGGCACTGGTGTCGGGTATTAAAATGTTCACGCCCATGCGCTGCGCGAAAGCGGGAGCGGCCCACATCGTTATCACCAACATCAAGGCCAGTGCCCGAAGCATATTTTTCATAATCTATTCCGTTAGAAGCCTTACAAGCTACTAAGATAAGGAATCCATGGTTTTTGGAAAGATGTTTTTTGGTATGAAATGGTTAAGGTTTTGATGTTGCTACATAGGGCTGCAACGAAAGCGTTGCTTAACACGCTATTCCGATTCTTCAACCCCATCCCGCTCGATTAACCCACCAACCGATAACCAATCAACCAAACTAATTCCTATTTTTAAGCACATGAAACTCACACGCAGCTATAAGCAAGCCTCGGTGGAAGGCCAATTCGACGTTATCGTTATCGGTTCCGGCATCGGGGGGCTCACGGCTGCCGCGCTGCTGGCCAAGGCGGGCCGCAAGGTGCTGGTGCTGGAAAGGCACTACACGCCCGGCGGCTTTACGCATATGTTCAAACGCAAGGATTATGAGTGGGACGTGGGCATACACTACCTGGGCGAGGTACACAAGCCCACCTCGGTGCTGGCCCAGGTGTTCGATTACCTGAGCGACGGCCAACTGGAATGGGCCGATATGGGCGAGGTGTACGACAAGATTATCTTCGGCGACGAGGTGTACGACTATCGCAGCGGCATCGAAAACTTCAAGGCGCAACTAAAGGAATATTTCCCCGACCGGGCCGACCAACAGGCCATTGACGATTACGTACAGTTGGTGTTTGACGTGGCCAAGGCTTCGGGCGGCTTCTTTGCCGAACGCGCCGTGCCCCAGCCTATCAGCTTCCTCTTTGGCCGTTTCATGAAACGTGGCCTTAGCAACATCGCCAGCAAAACCACCCGCGAGGTGCTGGAGGGCATTACCCAAAACGAAAAACTTATCGGCGTGCTCACGGGCCAATATGGCGACTATGGCCTGCCGCCCTCCCAAAGCAGCTTTGCCATCCACGCCATGGTGGCCAAGCACTATTTCCGTGGCGGATGCTACCCCACGGGCGGCTCCACACGCATTTTCGATACCATTGCCCCCATGATTGTAAACGCCGGGGGTGCCATTTATACCAATGCGCACGTAAGCGAAATTATAGTGGCCAACGGCAAAGCCACGGGCGTGAAGATGGCCGATGGGCAGATTATCCATGCCCCGATGGTAATCAGCAGCGCGGGCATTTTCAATACTTACAACCAAATGTTGCCCGAAGCGGTGCGCCAACAGGCAGGGCTACCGCCCATCAATGCTGAACTGGTGCCCAGCGCGGGCCACGTAAGTTTGTATATAGGGCTGAAACATACTGCGGAAGAACTGGGCATTGATAAGCCGAACCTGTGGATATACCCGCCGCACTACAACCACGACGAGAACCTCACCCGCTTTATCGCGGACGAAAACGCGCCGCTGCCGGTGGTCTACGTCTCCTTTCCCGGGGCGAAAGACCCCGATTTCACCAACCGCTTTCCGGGCCGCACCACCATTGAAATTATCACGTTTGCGCCCTACTCACGCTTTGCCGAATGGGACGGCAGCCGATGGAAGCACCGTGGCGAGGACTATGAAGCCTACAAAGAAAAGCTGTCGCAAAGGCTGTTGGAGTACTTGTACAAATACGTGCCGCAAACGAAAGGTAAAATCGACTATTACGAGCTTTCCACGCCGCTCACTACCAAGCACTTCGTCAATTACCAGCATGGCGAAATATACGGCATCGACCACACGCCGGAGCGTTTCGCCAAAAAGTATCTCCGCCCGAAAACGCCCATCAAGGGCCTGTACCTTACCGGGCAAGATATTGTAACGGCGGGCATCGGCGGGGCATTGTTCGGCGGCATTATCACGGCATCGGCCATCCTCAACAGAAACTTGGTAAAAACCATATTGGAAGACCGCGCCAGAGTGGCCAAGCACAAAGCAAAAGAGACGGCCCAATAACTGGTGCCGTCTCTTTTATGCGAAAAAATCTTCGTTGTTATTTCACCGGCGATACCGACCAGCTTTCGGGTTGGCGGTTATCGTCCAGTATTTTGGCATTGTACGATATCGGGAAAACCTTGGCGTTGGAACCGCCGCTCAATTGGAAGCCGATAGCTACGTTGTAAGTGCCTCCGCAAGAAATTTGCTGGCCGTTCATGGTAGGTGTGGCAGTGATGTATTTTACGTTGATGCCGCCGTTTTCATGAATTTGCACCTGATACTCGATGATACGATCGCCGCCGCTCGGGCCGGAATTGTTAGAGCAGTAGCTTTTGCTACGGTGGTGCACTATCACCACACGATTGGGGCTGGTGCCAAAAGTATAGGCCCTCACATATTCGCCACTTCCAAAATCTTTCAAATCAGTCCAAAATGGAAAAATAATGGGGTTGTTGGTTATGGAAGCCGGTAGCGTGCTTGGGCTGTTGAAGCTGCTTCCTACCGAGCCAAATGCTACCCAGCCATTGGAGGAAATGGTGATGTTGTTATATGGAACACCCTCGATGGTGTAGGTAAACGGAAGCGCGTAGTTGGCCACCGCATCGTCTTGATCCACAAGCACATCGCCACCGGAAAGGTCATCAGGGCTGGAGGCAAAGTTCATGGCAATGGTCCACAGGCTGTTATCGCTGCCCGTGCCAGCGGTAACAGTACCGTTGTTGTCTACGAAAAGGGGCCTGCGGCCCGTGCCTACCAAGTTGTTCAGGCTCAGGTCGCCGTTGTGGTTCAACACCATTTTGGTGCCGTTGTTGATGCGCCACTCGTGGCCGCCCGTGGTGCCCGCTACGGGCGTGCCCACCAAGGTGTTCAGTTCACTGTCCCACAGGCCTACGTTGTTCACCAAGCGGCCACCGCCCTGAAACCAAAGCTCGTCCGAATGGCCGCTGCTTTGGCGTGTTCAACGATTTCCGCCAAAGC
>CAYYZT010000040.1:7070-8040 GCA_964476015.1 uncultured Chitinophaga sp. | reverse complement strand
GCCAAAGCAGCGGCCATTCGGACGAGCTTTGGCGGAAATCGTTGAACACGCCAATGGTGAAGCGCACATCCTCGGTACTGGTGCCGCCGCCTTGTTCAGAGTCGTTTTGTTGCAGCAGGAAACCGCCTTCGGTAAAGCTATTGCTTGCCGAGCGAAAGTACAGACCGTTCCAGCTATCCGCCGTTACGTTGTCCATATAGTTCCACCCGTCCGCCGAAGTGCGCAGGTTGCCCGTAATGTCCAGTTTCGCACCCGTAGGGCTGTTGTTGCCGATGCCGAAATTGCCGCTGGTATTGAAATACGTATGCCCGCTGCTGGCCGCGCCGTTCGGTATCTGCACGGTAACGGCACCTCCAGAGTTGGCATTGGTAAGGCGCAGGCCGTAAGAGAAACGGTGCGTGGCATAGCCGTCGTTCATGTCCACAATGTCCCCGTCGTCGGCCAGCTTTATGCCGCCGCCGGTAAGGCCCTGCCCGCTTACTTGCAGCGAGTTGTGTACGTAGGCTTCGCCTGTTACGTTCAGTTTGTAGGCACCTGGGTTGGTATTGCCGATGCCCACGTTGTAGCCCGTGTTTTTGGGGTACAAGTTATTGCCCGTCAAGGTCCATTCGTCCACACCGTCCACGTAGTTTTTGGTGGCGGCGTCTTGTGCGGCGGTAGGGTCTAGTAGGCTGGTAATCTTAAACGACGACATATCCATCTGCCCGCTAAACTTGGAGGTACCCGCCACGTTCAGCTTGAAGCCGGCGGCGTTGGTGGTGCCGATGCCCAAGTTATAAGTGGTTTGCTTGGGGTACAGGTTCGGCGATGATAAGTCCCAGTCGTCGCTGGCGGTTACGTTGGCGTTCACGGTGCTGATGAGGCCATCCACATAGTTTTTATTGGCCACGTCGGTGCCGTTGGTAGGCCCGGCCACGTTTTGGATGGCGTTGCCGTTAGCGTTGATGTTGCTGCTCTCATCCACGTACAG
>CAYYZT010000040.1:2263-7060 GCA_964476015.1 uncultured Chitinophaga sp. | reverse complement strand
GTACAGGCCCACGTTGCTGCCGTCGGCGTTCATCATGGCGTTGGGCAAGGTAGGGGCCGCCACAAAGCTGCCCGCTATAAACCAGCCGCGTATCTCTGCATACGGGGCGGTACTGTTGTTCGGTATCAATACTTCCACGGCCTTGGCGGTGTTGTTGCCGTTGGCCGCCTCAAATATGGCCGCGTAGGGCTTGCGGTGTGTGCTGCTGTTGTTGTGCGTGGCAAATGCCTTGGTAAGACCCAATTTTTTAAAGGCATTGTCCAAGTTGGTGGTTACGGCCGCCTCCCATGCATCGTAGCTGGTAAGCACGCCTATCTGCCCGCTGGTGATGCCGTTGAGGGCCGTGGCAAGGTTATCGGAAGCGGCGGTGCTGCTGTAGGTATCGTAGCTTACGTCCGACACCACGGCATACGTACTTTTGTTGATGATGGTGAGGCGCAGCCCCCGACTGCCCGTGGCATTATAAACAGGCGTGTTGCCAATGATATATACTTGGGCCGAATTGTTTTGCATGCCCGTACCGCGCACATAGAACGGCACAATGCCGTCGATGGCACCCGTGGTAAGCTCACCGCCGCTAAAGCGGATGTTGCCGTCCACGTCCAGTTTTTCCTGCGGGTTATTGGTACCGATGCCCACGTTTTGGGCAAGCACGGGGAGCGAGGTGCAGGCTAACAATAAAAGCAGCGCGTATATATTCCTCATAGATATGGGTTAGCGGATTATGCTATATCAAATGTAGGACGAAACGGTGGGCTGGTCAAAGATTAATTATTGTAATGGGTGGGGTGGGATAACCACCGCTAGGCGATGCCACTTATTTTGGCATCAAGGTTGTCGTTTCGCCCATATCTTGTATCAATTCATCTCCTGTAACAACAAGTTGGTTCGGCGTTACAATAATGGCTATTTGCCATACGTAGCAGGCTTGAATCTAATAGCAAAATCCATTCGAACAGTGCTTTCGGAAGTTTTTCAATAACGTTATCCGCCCCCGGCCCTCAACTTTAGGTAATCTTCGCAAAAGTCGGTTTTCAGTTCCAGCCACATTACCAAATGGTCAGACATTTGGTACGTGCGCCAGTCTTTATAGTATTGTGCCTTCTGGGCATCGGTTTTGGCCGCGCCCTTGCTGTCCTGCAAATATGCTTTCCCTATTTGCGGGGCATAGATGGCCTCGTCATTCAACCGATAAACATATTTATAGAAGTCGAAAACCCCCGCGTTGGCCTCTTCAATGGTAAGTTGCTGTTGCTCGCTGATAAAGGCAATCTGGTCGTAGTGCTTGTTTTTTAGTGCGTTGGCGGGTAACTTTTGCAGCTTTTGCGGAACATAAAATCCTGCATCCGTAATCGCTTTAAAAGTTACATCGGTTGGTTTGAAAATGTTGAAGTCGCCCAGAATAATCATGTTGTCGCCAAAATCCGCATTCTCTTTTTGCAGCTTGGCCAATATTTCCGCTATGGCCCTAATCTCTTTTTCCCGTTCCGGGCTGGCCGCTATGCTTTCGCCATACACAATATGCACCGTACAAATGCAAAATTTGAACCACCCCGATTGGAAGGCCGCCAAGTAAGGGGAACGGTATAGCTGATCGCTGGGAGCTATGGTTTTTTTGCCTTCTTCTATGGGCGGAATTACTATTTCGCTTGCCAAACCCTTGAATGCGACCTTGCGCGAATCGTATATATAGGCCATACGCTCCATGTTACCGCGGGTGCCCAAGGTAACATCGGTAATCAAGTATTTCCAATAAGAGCCGAGCAGGTCCATCACCGTTTTAAGCGCGGTAAGGTCTTCGCGTATCTCCTGCACGGCTACTAAGTCAAAACTGCTGATGATCTCGGCTATATAGTACAGGCATTCCTCGTCGCGCTTGCCATGCTTTTTTGAGTCAAATTCCCGGATATTCCAAGTGGCAAGCAAGAGGGAGTCATCTAGGTTTTTACGGGGGATTCCCTCTTTCCTGATTCCTGTCTTAAGCGATAATAGACGACTGGCAATGCGTTCATGCTTGGCATCACCCTTCTTAATCTTGTAGTAAAAAGGCATAGGGCATTGATTAAAATATGCCCTATAAATATATTAAACTGTTGTTGGATTTTTTAATTTAATTGAAATAAATTATTCTAATTAAAATAGAAAAGCCTTCCCGATTCAATTTGGGAAGGCTTTTCTATGTCAGTATTTATTGTTACTTGTTGGATTTACGGATTTAGAACATTTTCTAGACGTACATAAAAATTCCAACAATCCCAACAATCCGGTGAATCCGAATCTAGCCGCACTTACTATGCCCACAGCTCTTGCAGTTCAGGCAGCCCTCTTCGTACACTAGGCTTTCGTCGCTGCAATTGGGGCAGGTGCGCTCGGTGGGGATGGTGCCGTTCGGGATGAATTTCTTCAGCGCACGGGCCACGCCGGCTTTCCACGTGTTCAGGTCATTGCCTTCGAGATGTAGATTTTCCACTATGTCCACCGCATACTGTATCGGCATGCCGTGGCGCAATACGCCGGAAATGAGCTTGGCGTAGTTCCAATACTCTTTGGTAAACGAGCGGCTCAGGCCCTCGATGGTTACTTTGTAGCCATCACGGTCTTGAAACTGGAAGTCGTAGCGGGCTTTTCCATCGTCGTCTTTGTTGCGCAGCACCCAGCCTTGGTTCACATAGCTCGGCGTAAGGAACGAGTCCTCGGCGCGGCCCGTGAATATCTCGTACGGACGGCCTTTGTACAAACCTACCACGGCCACCCACTTCTCGTTGTTGTTGTTAAAGCGGATGAGTTCCGCCTCCAGCTTGTGCGGGCGCACGGGAGCCTGCGTTTCCATAAACTCGTTATGGCCTTTTTCGGCGGTCACTTCCTTACCTTCTTTTTTCTCTTTCTTTTCGTCGCTGATGAGCACGCCGCTGCGGCTACCGTCGCGGTACACGGTAATACCTTTGCAACCACTCTCCCACCCCGTCATGTATATCTTGCTCACCATCTCCTCGCTCGTCTCGTTCGGGATGTTCACGGTAACACTGATGCTGTGGTCAACCCACTTCTGTATCGCGCCTTGCAGTTTCACCTTCATCACCCAATCCACGTCGTTGGCGGTGGCTTTGTAGTACGGAGATTGCTCGATGATGCTGTTCAGTTTGTCGCTGTTCCAAGTGGCCACTTCCTCGGGGCTGTAGCCTTGGGCCTCCAGCCAAGTGGTAAACTTGTGGTGGAACACGTGGTACTCCTCCCAGCTATCGCCCACGGCATCCACAAAATCCACGCGGCTCTTTTGGTCGTTCGGGTTCACCTTGCGGCGGCGTTTGTAGCTTACCATAAAGGCAGGCTCCACGCCGCTGGTGGTTTGGGTCATAAGGCTGGTGGTGCCGGTAGGGGCAATGGTGAGCAGCGCGATGTTGCGGCGGCCATATTTCACCATGTCCTCGTACAGGGCCGGGTCGGCCTCTTTGATGCGGTTTACAAACGGGTTGTTTTTCTCGCGTTCGCTGTCGAACACAGGGAACTTACCGCGTTCGCGGGCCATTTCAACACTGGCGCGGTAGGCTTCCACGGCAAGGGTTTTCTGCACCTCGCCAGCAAAAACTATACTCTCCTCCGAACCATAGCGGATGCCCAAGGCGGCCATCATGTCGCCCTCGGCGGTGATGCCCACGCCCGTGCGGCGGCCTTCTATGCACTTCTTGCGTATTTTGTGCCAAAGCTCGAACTCGGTACGTTTCAGCTCGAACGGCTCGGGGTCGTTTTCTATTTTTTTGATGATGGCATCCACCTTTTCCAGCTCCAGGTCCACAATGTCGTCCATAATGCGCTGCGCTTGGCGGGCATGTTTTTTAAACAGGGCAAAATCGAATTGGGCCTCCGTGGTAAACGGATTGGTAACGTAGTTATATAGGTTGATGGCCAACAGGCGGCAGCTATCGTACGGGCACAGCGGAATCTCGCCGCAAGGGTTGGTGCTCACGGTGGCGAAGCCGAGGTCGGCATAGCAATCGGGTATGGACTCGCGGATAACGGTGTCCCAGAACAAAATGCCCGGCTCGGCGGATTTCCAAGCATTGTGGATGATTTTATCCCACAGCGTTTTGGCGTTTATCTCGTTCTTTATTCTCGGATTGCTGCCCGCGATGGGGAATTGCTGGGTATACACGTCGCCCGTTTTCACGGTCTGCATAAACTCGTCGTCGATTTTTACAGATACGTTCGCGCCCGTTACCTTGGTGCCGTCCAGTTTGGCATCTATAAACTTCTCCGCATCGGGGTGCTTTATGGAGATAGACAGCATGAGCGCACCGCGGCGGCCATCCTGCGCCACCTCGCGCGTACTGTTACTGAAACGCTCCATAAACGGCACCACGCCCGTGCTGGTGAGGGCACTGTTCATTACCGGGCTGCCGGTGGGGCGTATGTGGCTCAAATCGTGGCCCACGCCGCCGCGGCGTTTCATCAGTTGCACCTGCTCCTCGTCGGTTTTCATAATGTTGCCGTAGCTATCGGCATTATCGTAGCTGCCGATAACAAAACAGTTGCTCAGCGAGGCCACCTGGAAATTGTTGCCGATGCCCGTCATCGGGCCGCCCTGCGGCACGATATATTTAAAGTCGCGCAGCAAGGTGTACACCTCATCCTCCGTAATCGGGTTCGGGTAGCGGGCCTCCATGCGGGCTATTTCGCGGGCCATGCGCCAGTGCATGTCGTCAGGGCTCTTCTCGTATATATTGCCGAAGGAGTCCTTGAGTGCGTATTTGTTTATCCAAACGTTAGCGGCCAGTTCGTCGCCCTTAAAGTATTTAATGC
>CAYYZT010000040.1:0-2253 GCA_964476015.1 uncultured Chitinophaga sp. | reverse complement strand
CAGCAAGCGCCTCCTCATAGGTATAGGTCTTCAATCCTTTGGTAGTTTTCATTGCGGCGTTGGTTGGGGTGGCGGTTTCCACCAAGGTGTCTGCTTCTTTGAACATGGCTAGCTAATTTTCAACGTAAATATTGGATTAATCATTCCGCGGAACGTGCCCCGGAAAGTGAAATCAAGTTACGTTTCATCTTTTTCCTTTTCAAAATTCCGGGCCGATAGTTGCCCACAAAACGGTGTGCATTGTGTGGGAAAAGACAGCTCGATTTCAGGGCCGTTGCGCTGCCTTGTTTCTGTCGGTTTTGGCCGTTGGCGAAACAGGACAGGCAAAAAATTCAGGGGCAAAGTTATTTGGATTCGGTCTAAACAAAGCCTAATTTCGTGTACGAATTATCCCCATTCTTTCCACAATGAACAAAACCCTTGTACGCGCCCGCTTTATAGAAGGCCTGCCCGAGCCGAAGCCCACGCTATTGGCATGCAGCCTGTGCCAGTGCGCCAAAAAGGAGTGCTGCAAAAAGTACAAAAAGGGCAAGAAGCCTTGCAAGAGCTGCCCGAAGAAGTAAGTTGCGGCCCAAAGGAATGATTCTTTCCCCGTTTCCGTTACTTTGCTGTAATACTCCAATAGCCATGCCCAACATCCAAAACCTTTTTACCGGCATACCCGCCAACGCAAGGGTATGGATTTACCAAAGCAACCGGGAGTTTACCGCCCAAGAAGCCGCACAAATAGAACAGCTAGTGCAGCAGTTTGTGGGCGAATGGACAGCGCATAAACTAAAGGTGGCCGCTGGCGGCGCATTGTTGTACAACCGTTTTGTGGTGCTGGTGGCCGATGAACGCGAAGTGGGCGTGAGCGGCTGCTCCATAGATAGCTCGGTGCGGGTTATTAAAGAATTGGGTGCCCAATACGGCGTGGACTTTTTCGACCGCTTCCATATCGCTTATAAAGTAAATGGTGAAGTACGCTCTACCGACCGCAACGGCTTTGAGGCTATGATAGCTGCGGGCAAAGTGACGGCGGATACCGTCGTGTTCAATAATATAGTGGAAACGTTGGCCGATTTCCGCAGCAAATGGGAAGTGCCGCTTAGCCAAAGCTGGCATGCTAGGGTGTTCCAGTTTGCCTGCTAATGTGAGTTAAACCTTTTAGACATTAAAAGCCGTATTAAAAACAATGTTGGGCTCCTACGGAGCTACCAATCTCCCTCCCGGCTTTTCTACAGATGTTGAACTCCTACGGAGTTGTCTACCAGTCCCATAGGGACCCAACATCTGTAGCTCCTTTAAACGAATGTATTGGCAGCTCCGTAGGAGCCTAACATTCAAACCGCAATGCTCATTTTAAAGTCAAAATGGCATTAAACCACGGAGAAAACGGAGGATACACACAATTTAACACACTGTAAATCAACAACCTAAAACTTTTCTGAAAATAATTCGCAACAAGGCGCAACCTTTTTCCGTGGCTCCCGTAACAGAAACTAATTAAACGCGAGAGTTATGAAAAAGATGATCAGGATTGGAGCCGCGGTTTGTATTATTGCTGCATTTACCAGCTTTACCCCCGCAGAGAGAAGCGTTCAGACAGAAATTAAATCTACCGTAGAGCCTATTGCTTGCATCCGCTAAGCAGGTTATATACCAAATACGAAATGGCCGAACAACAGCATGGTGATCGTAATGATTACGGCCCCTGCCAAGTCCAATAAAAAGCCTGCCCGCGCCATTTCCTTAACCGTTATCATTTCCGAACCGAACACGATGGTGTTGGGCGCGGTAGCAACGGGCAACATAAAGCCCAGCGATGCGGCAAACGTGGCAGGCAACATTAAATACAGTGGGTTGATGCCCGACCCAACGGCTATGGCCGCCAAAATGGGCAGCACCAACGTAACCGTGGCCACGTTGCTGGCAAACTCGCTCAGTACGGTTACCAGCACGCACACCAAAAATATCATGGCCCACGTGGGCAGTGCCCCCAAAAAGGATATTTCGCTGGCCAACCAACCGGCCAGCCCCGATACGCCGAACCCTTCGGCCAAAGCAAATCCGCCACCGAACAACAGTATTACGCTCAACGGCAGTTTCTGCACGGTTTTCCAGTCCATCAACATATCGTTGGCCTTGCTGCGCGCGGGTATCAAAAACAATAGGCTCGCCATGGCGATAGCTACCGTTCCGTCTTGAAAAAATCCGGCCCGGTTGCCGAACAAGCTGGTCCAGCCAGGCACGGTGAACCTGCCAAAATCGGCC
>CAYYZT010000039.1:13880-15065 GCA_964476015.1 uncultured Chitinophaga sp. | reverse complement strand
CGGCACTGTTCTCGCCAATGCCGCCTGTAAACACGATGGCATCCACGCCGCCCATAATGGCGGTGTAAGCACCAATGTATTTGCGCAACCGGTGGCTGAACACGTGCAGTGCCAAACGGGCATCCTCGTTATCGCCCGAAGCCTGCTCGATAATATCCCGCATATCGTTGCCAACGCCGGAGAGGCCCTTCAAGCCGCTTTCGTGGTTCAACAATTTGTCCAATCCGTTGCCATCCAGCCCCTCTTGCTGCGCCAGCAGTACCAATACGCCGGGGTCTATATCGCCGATGCGCGTGCCCATTACCAACCCTTCCAGCGGGGTCATGCCCATAGAGGTTTCCACGCTGCGGCCAAACTCCACCGCCGCCACCGAGCAGCCGTTGCCCAAATGGCAGGTAATGATGCGCAACGCCCTAATGTCAGCCTTGAGGTATTCGGCAGCCTTATGGGCCACATATTCGTGGCTGGTGCCGTGGAAACCGTAGCGGCGAATGCCGTGCTTGCCCACTATTTCTTTGGGCAGTGCATAGGCTTGTGCCCGTTTGGGCAGGGTATGGTGGAAAGCGGTATCAAAAACCGCCACATGCGGAACGGCGTTCAGTACTCGCCTAGCAATACGGATGCCCTCTAGGTTTACGGGGTTGTGTAGCGGGGCAAGGTGGTTAAGGTCTTCGCAGGCGGTCAATACCTCATCGGTCACCAAGGTGGCTTGGGTAAAGTGCTCGCCGCCGTGTACCACGCGGTGGCCTACGGCATCAATAGGGTGCGTGCCGTTGCTGGCCAGGAGCTTGTCCAGTAAAAACGGTATGGCGGCGGCGTGGCCCGTAGGGCAGCCCTGTTCGGCCTGGCCGTTTATAACCAACTCCGGGCTGCCGCTCTGTATGCGTTCCACCACAGCGGTGGATACATGGTTGCCGCTAATGGAGTCGATAATGTCTGCCTTTACCGATGAACTGCCCGAATTGATAACCAAGATGTGCATGAGTAACCCTATTGATTGGTGTAGGGCTAAAAATAGGGAAAAGCGTGTTAATCCTTGATACGGATATTATGGTCAGCGTTAAAGCCCGAGCTGTTTGGTATGGCCCCAATACAAACCATGCAATGCCTCGGCCACTTTGCGGCCGTATGTTTTGCCCCCGTATTGCCCCACCCATCGGATGCCCTGTATGGCGTTGGTGAGGA
>CAYYZT010000039.1:12238-13870 GCA_964476015.1 uncultured Chitinophaga sp. | reverse complement strand
CGACGAAGAACTGGAGGCGCAGCGGGGCGGCGCTGGCGTTCGACGCGCGCGCTTGCTGAGCCAGTGCGTGGAAGCGTGGAAAGCGCTCTGCATCCAGCAGCATGTCGGGCTCCACCGGGCCTGATGATACGCCGTAGCCTTCTTCCATCGCCAGTTGAAACATCACCTTGCGCATCACGCCGTCCACAGGACCTTCCTTTAAGGGTGGGGTGTGTAGATTGGTGCCCTTCACCAGAAATAGGTTGCTGCTGGTGGCTTCTATTACTTTTCCGTTGGCGTTTAACAGTAAAGCATCGTCCCAGCCTTGTTGCTGGGCGTGTTGCGCGGCGAGAATATACAGCAGGGCGTTCAGCGTTTTAAGGTTGGCCAATGGGCCGGGTGCCTTGGTGTTTTCTTGGTAAAGCCCAACTGTTAGACCCTTGTCGGAAAACTCCAATTGGGCAGAATCAATTGACTGGCATTCAATAATAAACGAGGCATTATGTTGCAAAGCTTTGTAAGTGCCGCCGCTTTCCCGATATACCGAAATACGGAAACGCCCTGCTTGGCCCAACAAAGTCTTTTCGGCCAACAAAGCGAACTGTTCTTGCAGATAGGTTTGGGTAAAATATTCGGGCAGCTCCAAGCCCAGATAAGCGATGCCCTGGCTCAGCCGCTGCCAATGGTGGTGCAGGTAGGGGGCATTACTCTGATACCACAATACGGTCTCGAACAGCCCATCCCCATACCTAAACCCGCGGTTGGTAGTGGCCCACTCCGGGGCGGGGATGAGGAGGTTGTTGTGGATAATCATGGATGAGCTAATCGGTAATTTCGACCAAATCTTCACCAGATTCTAGCATATCTAATGCGATTCGCAATTGATTTCTTAACAACATTCCAAGTCGTTTCGTCGAAGTATTGCCACATGTCAACCACAAAATTTTGGGAGGTGCTTTATGACGAAGTAGCAATTCTAGAAAATCAGCATCCTTAGTTAGAATTATAACATTTACGGCTTTTGCCGCAAAAAATATTTCATAATCATTAGCCTCTCGCAGTTCGATATCAATAACATGCTTACAGTCAATAGCAAAGTTCGCCTTTATCCAAGGAGCAAGATGAGGTGACAACTGGGCATCGAGCCAAATCATCAAGCGGCTTTAACTACAGGGTGATTCATTCTTTGGGATGCATACAAAAGAGATGCTTTAATATCATCTTCTTCTAGATAAGGAAACTCATCAAGAACTTCTTGTTGGGTTAATCCATGAGCAAGCAAATCCAATACATCCGTAACGCGGATACGCATACCGCGAATGCAGGGCCTGCCGCCACATTGGGCAGGGTTAATGGTTATACGTTCCAGCAAATCCATACTTAAAGATAACAAATGCCAATGTAAAATCAATCCAACTGCATCTCCGGTACGTCGCCCTCTATCACCAACTTCCCGGCGGTGGCTTTTTTGATTTCCTCCACCGATACGCCGGGTGCGCGTTCGATAAGCTTAAAACCGCCTTCGGGCAACACATCCACCACGGCCAGTTCCGTTACAATACGCTTTACCACGCCAAGGCCCGTGATGGGCAGGCTGCACTTGGGTAAGAGCTTGCTTTCGCCCTCCTTATTTTGGTGCATCATGGCCACGAT
>CAYYZT010000039.1:0-12228 GCA_964476015.1 uncultured Chitinophaga sp. | reverse complement strand
GGGCAGGGTGGTAACGGTCTGTTTGCCAGCGTTAATGAGGTCTGGGTCCACTTGTTTTTCATAGGGGAACGGCCCCATGCCCAGCAATCCGTTTTCGGAGTGCAGGGTAATGTCGATGCCCTCGGGCACGTAATTGGCCACCAAGGTAGGGATGCCGATGCCAAGGTTGACGTAGTAGCCGTCCTTCAGTTCTTGCGCGATGCGCTTTGCGATGCCATTCTTATCTAGCATAGTGTTATGTGGTTTAAACACAAAGAACACTAAAGATTGCACAAGGGGCACTAAGATTTCCTTGTGTACTTAGTGATATTTCTTTGTGTACTTTGTGTTTAATTTTTCCTTACAGTGCGTTGTTCAATTCGTTTCTCATAACCCTGGCCTTGAAATATTCGCTGCACGAAAATGCCGGGCGTGTGTATTTCGTTGGGGTCCAGTTCGCCGGGCTGTACCAGTTCTTCCACTTCGGCAATGGTAACGCGCCCTGCCGTGGCCATAAGCGGATTGAAGTTGCGGGCCGTGGCCTTGAATACCAAGTTGCCCAGCGTATCGCCTTTCCAAGCCTTTACAATGGCAAAATCCGCGGTGAGGCTTTGTTCCAAGATGTACTTTTTACCGTTGTACTCGCGCACCTCTTTGCCCTCGGCCACCTCGGTGCCGTAGCCCGTGGCGGTAAAAAAGGCCGGGATGCCCGCGCCGCCGGCGCGTATTTTTTCGGCAAGGGTGCCTTGCGGGGTCAGTTCCACCTCCAGCTCGCCCGCCAAAAGTTGGCGTTCAAATTCGGCGTTCTCGCCCACGTAACTTGATACCATTTTCTTTATCTGGCGGGTTTTCAGCAACAGCCCTAGGCCGAAATCATCTACCCCAGCGTTGTTGCTGATGCAGGTAAGCCCTTTGATGCCCCTGCCCACTAGGGCGGTAATGCTGTTTTCTGGGATGCCGCACAGGCCAAAGCCGCCCAGCATAATGATGGCGTTATCGGGTATATCGTGTATCGCCTCTTCGGCGTTCTGGAACACTTTGTTCATGGAAAAAGCTTTATGGGCGAAGATAATAACAATGTGCCAATGTGCTGATATGCTAATGGGGTGATGTATGATGTGGCAATGTGCCGAAGTATTACTTACTCAACCACTGCGCTATCCGGCTTAGCGATGCGGTATTTTGTTTCGCGGGCCACGAGTTCGTTCACTACTTTTTCATAGAGTAGGTCCATCTGCTTCGGGTCTTGCTCGTAGTGGGAAAACGTTTGGTTGAAGGCCGACGAATCCACCTCCAAGTCCTTGAATATCTCCGCATAGCGGGCTTTCAGCAGCGGCCTGATGCTGTCCTGCGGAATGTTGATGACTTCCATTCGCGCCTCGGCTAAATGCAGCTCTACCAATACTTCCACCATTTCGCCCTCCGAAATCAGGTTTATGGGCTTGGGTTTCTCCTCGTTGCACGATGCAAACATCCATACCATTACCAGCAGCCACGGCAGGAAACCGGAGGCTAGTACATAAGGTTGTTTGTTATCGCAAATGTTCATTATGTGGTGTATCCTGCTTCTTGATACTTGATACTCGCTACTTGATACTAAAAAACTACATTTGCACCATGTCTTACACCAGCATCGCAACAAAACTAAAGGAAAAAAACGTGACACTGGTAGCGGTGTCCAAAACCAAGCCCGTGGAGGCTATACAAGCCCTTTACGATGCCGGGCAGCGCGATTTCGGGGAGAACAAGGTGCAGGAAATGTTGGGCAAACAAGCCCAATTGCCTGCCGATATTCAGTGGCACCTTATCGGCCATTTGCAGCGCAACAAGGTAAAATATATCGCGCCGTTCGTGCATCTCATCCATTCGGTGGATAGTTTGGCGTTGTTGAAGGAAATCGACAAACAGGCTGCCAAGGCCAGCCGTGTGGTAGATTGTTTGCTACAAATCTACATTGCTACCGAAGAAACCAAATTCGGGCTGGACAAGCAAGAGCTAAAGGCCATTTTGGAAGGCGAAACATATAAACAAATGCGCCACATCCGCATCCGTGGCCTGATGGGCATGGCCAGCAATACGGACCATGAAAGCCAAGTACGGCAAGAGTTTGGTGGGTTGAAACAGTTGTTTGACGAAACAAAGACCCAATATTTTTTTAATGAACCGTCGTTCGATATCCTCTCCATGGGCATGAGTGCCGACTACGACATCGCCATAGAAGAAGGTGCCACCATGGTAAGGATTGGGAGTTTGCTGTTTGGGGGAAGATGATGGTTATGGGTTACGAGTTGCGGGTTGATTTCACTAAATAATAGTTGGCATCCTCTATTGGTTTCTTTTGACATAAATATTTGATTTTCTACCAAAAACAACCCGTAACTAGCAACTCGTAACCCGTAACTCTAAGATTTGTCCTTTTCCCTAAACCTTGGTATCTTCACCAAACGACCGTTTGATAACGTATGGCCAACTCCCTATTTTTCAACGAGGAACACGAGCTTTTCCGCCAGAGCGTGCGGCAGTTTGTGGATGCCGAAGTGAAGCCCCACGCTGAAACGTGGGAGCGGGAACAGCGCATACCCCGCCATGTGTGGCGCAAAATGGGCGAGCTGGGCTTTCTCGGCATCAACCATGATGAAAAATACGGCGGCAGCAACAACGATTTTTTTTATTCGGTAGTACTGCTGGAAGAGTGCGCCAAAAGCGGGTTGGCGGGTTTTGCCGCGGCCCACAGCGTACACCAGTACATGGCCACGGCCCACTTAGCCAAGGCTGGCAGCGAGGAGCTAAAACAACGCTACCTGCCCGGTGCCATCGATGGCAGTAAGTGGGGCGCATTGGCCGTTTCAGAGCCGGGAGCCGGGTCTGACGTGGCGAACATACGCACCACCGCCAAGCGCGAGGGCGACCACTACATCCTTAACGGCCAGAAAACCTTTATTACCAACGGCGTGTACGGTGATTTTGTAACCGTAGCCGTAAAAACCGACCCCCACGCCGGGCCTGCGGGCATTAGCCTGATAATGGTGGACCAAGGTACGCCCGGCTTCACCACCCGCAAACTGGAAAAAATGGGCTGGCACAGCTCCGATACGGGCGAACTGTTTTTTGATAACGTTTGCATGCCTATAAATAATCTGGTGGGCAAAGAAGGGCAGGGGTTCTATTATATTATGGAGAGCTTTCAGCTAGAGCGGTTGGTGGGCGGCATTGCCGCTTGCGCCGGGGCCGAACTGGTGCTGGAAACCACGCTGAAGTATATTAGAGAGCGGGAAGCGTTCGGCAAGAAATTACAGAAATTCCAAGCCATCCGCCACACGCTGGCCGACCTTGCCACCGAAATTGAAGCTTGCCGGGCGTTGGTTTACCAAACAGCATGGCAGTTCGACAAGGGTATTTTCGCCGTAAAGGAATGCAGCATGGTAAAGCTGCTGGCTACCGAACTGGGCAAAAAAGCCGCCGACGTGTGCCTGCAATACTTTGGTGGGTACGGCTATATGGAAGATTTCCCCATTGCCCGCATGTACCGCGATGCCCGAGTGGGCACTATTGTGGGCGGTGCCTCTGAAATAATGCGGGAGATTATCGGCAAAACGGTAATCGACGGCGTATCGTATGAGTCGGCCTACCGTGCCATGAAAGAACAGGCCAATGAAACCATTGTGCCGCAAGAAGATGTTTACAATGAAAATCCTCATAAATCCTCAAATCAAAGTAAAATGACTGCACCAGAAACTGCAAAGGACATCATCCTTTCTTTGCCTACCAGGTTGAAAAAGGAAAAAGCGGAAGGCCTTGAGACCACTTTCCATTTTGATATTGCCGGAGACCGTGGCGGCAAATTCACCGTGGCCATCAAAGACCAAAACGCCAGTGTTGACGAAGGCCACGTGGGCACCGCCAATTGCGTGGTGAGCGCTACCGACAGCACCTACGAAGATGTGGAACTGGGCCGCACCAACCCGCAAATGGCCGTAATGATGGGCAAAATCAAAATCTCTAACCTATCGGAAATGATGAAGTTTGTTGGCTTGTTCCAACGCCTGTCATAATTTCTGCAACTACTTGCATGCCAAGGCCGCCCAGCAATAGCGTGGCGGCCTTTTTTATTTCTGTTAGCGTAAATGCAACATTGTTGCAAAAATGATAACTTTGGCAAGGGAATTGACCTTAAACCGTTTACTATGGATGCACTCAACCAATATGAAGTGGTAATTATCGGCGGCAGTTTTGCGGGGCTATCGGCAGCTATGGCCTTGGGCCGTGCGCTGCGCAAGGTATTGGTGCTGGATAGCGGCTTGCCGTGCAACCGCTTCACGCCCCGTTCGCACAACTTCCTTACCCACGACGGGGAAAAGCCTGCCGATATTTTGGCGAAGGCTAAGGAGCAGGTATTGGCTTATCCTACCGTGGAGTGGGCCGAGGCTACTGCCCTGAAAGCCGAAAAAAGGGACGGCGGGTTTATGGTAATGGCCGACAACAATATGGGCTATGCCACGCAGAAACTGTTGTTTGCCACGGGTGTTATTGATATTTTTCCGCCCATTCAGGGCTTTGCAGAGTGCTGGGGCATTAGCGTGCTGCACTGCCCGTATTGCCACGGCTATGAGGTAAGAGGCCAGCAAACGGGCATATTGCTCAACGGGGATACGGCGAGCCAAATGGGCCACCTGATATTGAACTGGACCGATAACGTTACGCTTTTTACCAACGGCGAAAGCACTATCAAACCCGAGGATGCGCACAGGCTGCAACAGCACGGCGTGGAGATTATCGAAACCCAAGTAAAAGCCTTTAAGCACGATGGGGGACAACTGGAGTCCGTGGTATTGGAAGATGGCCAAGCCTTGCCGCTTAACGTGCTATATGCCCACCCATTGCGGGAGCAGCACAGCAACCTACCCTCCCTGCTCGGTTGCGAAACCACGGAACATGGGCTTATTGCCATCAACAACTTCCAGCAAACTTCCGTGGCGGGTGTTTACGCCGCAGGGGATAATAGCAACCTATTGCGCTCCATAGCCGCTGCCGTGGCCAGTGGCAATATGGCCGGTGCCATGATAAACAAGGATTTGGTAATGGAGGGGTTATAAGTTATTGGTTACTGGTTATACCATTTTGACTTTAAATGAGCATCACGGTTTGAATGTTGGGCTCCTACGGAGCTGCCAATACATTCGTTTAAAGGTGCTACAGATGTTGGGTCCCTATGGGACTGGTAGACAACTCCATAGGAGTTCAACATCTGTAGAAAAGCTGAGAGAGATTGGTAGCTCCGTAGGAGCCCAACATTGCTTTTAATACGGTTTTTAATGTCCCAATGGTATCATTTATTAGTTAATTGGCTAAGCTTTTACCAATAACCAATAACAAATAACCAATAACCAGTAACCAATAACCAGTAACCAATAACCAGTAACTAACAACCAATCAACCAACCTAAAACATAAAGCGCACCTGCAAGGTATAGTTTATAGGGGCTTCCAGCTTGCCGGGGCGCAGGGCATACTCATGGTTGGTAATGTTTTTTACCAAAAAGCCGAGGCGCAGCAAATCGTTTACCTGATAGCCAAAGCGGAGGTCCATTACCCAATCGCCTTTTTGATGGTCTTCAATATACCGGGCAAAGGTGCCACGGCCACCGTCCAGCACGTTGAGCGCGGTAAAGAATACATCGGGCACGTTTTCCGGATAGCTGTTGTAGTTGGCACTAAAGCCCACCGAATATTTCTTGTACGACACCTCTATGTCGCTGCGGAAAATGTGGCGGCTGCGGAAAAGTAGCATCGTGTTGGCGGCCTCTTCTTGCGGTACACGGCTAAACATGTCGGTAAAAAAGCCTTTGGCATACTCCTTAAAATTTATGCCAGAGCTATCGCCCGCTATCTGGCGCGGATAGGTGTAGGTATAGCCAATCAATGAGCGAATCATTACATCGCCAATGGCACCGCGGCTGCCCAAAGAAACCTCGTAGCCCAATATGCGGGCATTGTCCACATTGTTGGGGTTGAGGCCGATAACAAACGGTACATAGGCGCAGGAGTCGGCGGCGGCCAAAATGGCACCCGTTTCCATATCCCTCACGTTGCCGCAGGTATCCAATCCGTTTGCGGCCGTGTACACTTGAAAGCGGTACTCCACAAAGTCTTCGTATTCCATCCAAAACAAGCTGGCATCAATATATGCCGACCATTTGCTTACCTTAAAGCCTTGGTTGATGCCTATTTCGGCACTCCAAGCCTTTTCGGCCTTCAGCCTTGGGTTGGGCACAATCAGCACCCCGCTGAAAAACTCCTGGCCGATAAACCGCTCCGCAATGGACGGCAGGCGGTAGGCTTGCCCCCACGAGGCGCGCAAAAAGGTGGCCTTGCCAGCCTTATAGTTCAACCCGGCCCTGAAAACGGGTATGCTAGTTTCAAAGATGGTATCCACGGAAGTTATCTCGTACCGCACGCCTGTAACCAACGAGAGGTTCTTTATTTTGTACTCCAACTGCGCATACGTGGCAAAAGCACGGTTTTTGCGCACCCCTTCGTACAGGTTGCTCACCGAGCGGCCCAAGGTTACGGGCAACCCCGTGGTTAGTATCAGCGTGTTTTTCCAGTTGTATTGGTATTTGGGCTCAATAAACATGGTGTTGGCAGAAGCGTTGCGGTCGTCGTTGTTGCCACGTCGCCAAATATTCAGGTAGCGGCCCACCACGGTAAGTTGGTGGCCTTTGTCGTTTTTAAAGGCAAAGTGCGGGTCCAGCGTAGTGCGCACGTAGCGGTCGGTAGAGCCTTGTGCAATCATGTAGGCCGAGGAGTCCATGTCTTTGGCAATGAAAAAGCGGCCACTGGTTTCCTGCATCACATTTCCATTAAGGCCGAAGTTGATGTTCGGGTTCTTGGCAAGCGTATAGCGGGTTTTAAAGTTGAAACGGAACCTAAATTCGTCGGAAGCTTCCAGATAGCTATTGATAAAATCGGCGTTGGAACCGATAATCAGGTCGAGGTTTTTGATTTTGCGCTGGTGGTTGAGGAAGAAGCCCGAAAAGTTGGGCTGGCGGCCTTTCCACCAAATCAGTTCCTCGCGGGGCGGCTTGCCGAAAACCCCGGCATAGGTGCTGATGGTAGTGAGCGGTTTTTCGTTTTTAGGCCAAGCCGTGCGCACGTTTACCACGCCATTGATGGCCGAAGAGCCATATACTACCGACGAGGCTCCTTTGATTACCTCGATTTGCTCGATGTTTTCCAACGGCACAAATTTGAGCTGCGCCTCACCCAAGTCGGCACTGGAAAGCGTGATGCCGTCCGTCAATACCGCCGTGCGGCTACCGATGCCGTAGGAGTATGAGCTGCCGCCACGGATGCTTATCTGCCCGTCTTGTATCTGTACGCCGGGGGTTTTGGCTATCACTTCCCCAAGGTCGCGGCTGTTGGTGTTGGTTACCAGTGTTTTGCTCAGCACGTCCATGCTCACGGTTTCCTCGGCTATCTTTTTTTCGTATTGGCTGGCCGAAACCACCACTATATCCAGCTGCTCCAAGGAGTTCGATAGGGACACGTTCAGTTCCTTTATCTCGCCCGCTTTAAGGTTTAGGTTGCGGGTTTTGGCCTCGTAGCCAAGGAAGGTAAAGATGAGCTTGTAGCTGCCTTCGGGCAGGCTGAACTTGAATTTGCCGTCAATAGCGGTGTTTACCGCTTTGGTGCTATCGCCTAACATTACGGTTACGCCCACAAGGGTTTCCTTGGAGTCTTGGTCCTTTACGGTACCGAACACCAAACCGGGTTCTTGGGAGTAAGCATGGAAGGGGAGGAGGAATAGGCAAAGCAAGGCATTCAGTGCAATGATGCTCAGTTTCATGGTTGGTTGGCAGTGGAGGTTAGTTAGTGGGTAGCAAAAGTGTGCAGATATTTGGTAGCAGCAGGTTTCTTGGTTTTAAGTTATCTTTAAATTAGCGCGTAATTTAGAGTTAAATTAAGATAAAAAATCGCTACGGACATAATTTTGGTACTTAGTACATTCAATTTTATAATTTCCACTTATCCCAACTTTTAGCATGAGATATTTTTGGTGTGTTTTGATAATAGCCTGTTGCTGTGTACAACCCTTTGCCGTAACAGCACAAGTAACGCCCTTGCCCGGCCATTCGCATAACGACTACTTGCGCACCCGCCCGCTGTACCAAGCGTTGGAACTGGGCTACCGCAGTATTGAAGTGGATGTGTACCTGCACAAAGGCCAGCTTCGCGTATCGCACGACCCGTTTGGGCTGGATGGGAAGCCTACTTTGCAAAGCCTCTATTTTGAGCCGTTGCTGAAAATTGCCCGTATCGAGCCCGCCAAATATGGTCTCGACTCGTTGAAGCCGCTTATCTTGATGATTGACTTCAAGGGCGACGGGGAGAAGACTTACCAAGCGTTGAAACCCATATTGGAACAATATAAAGAGATACTGGACATTGCGGGCACCCATGGCAAGAAGGGCTATGTACACATCCTTATATCGGGCGATAAGCCTTACGCCAGCGTATCGAAAGAGCAAACGCGGCTGGTGAGTTTGGATTACAAGTTCGATTTTTGCCGGGAACACCCTGCCGATACCTTTATTACCCGTGCCAGCGACAACTATAAAAGCTACTTTACTTGGAACGGCAAAGGCGAAATGCCGTGGAAAGAGCAAATAATGTTGGAAGAACTGGTAAACCTTGCCCATGGCGAGGGCCGCCAACTGCGCTTTTGGAACGTGCCCGAAACCCCCGAACTGTGGACTTTGTTTTTGGATGCGGGCGTGGATTGGATACATGTGGACAACATCCAAGCGTTCCGCGATTTTTATATGGGGTATCAAAAGAAATAATCCGATACCCTGCGGTTGAAATAATCCCTTTGATACTATGCTGGGGCTTGCTGCGTTTTATCCAATAACTAACCAGCTACCTCCGTGCGATTACTCTTACTCTCTTTTTTGCTTACCGCAGCCACCATTGCCCACGCCCAAAAGGTGGTACACGTGCATGTGGCGCTGTGCGATAACGTACACCAAGGCATTGTGCCCGTGCCGGCCGCCATCGGCAATGGCGACGACCCAAAGAACAACCTATATTGGGGCTGTGGCTATGGCATCAAAACCTACTTTAAGCGACACGCGGACTGGACGTTGCTGGAGACCCGCCCCGGCAAGGATTCCATTATATTGGAGCGGTGCGTTTTCAAGCATAAAACAAAGGATGTGCACCTAGTGGCCGATGCCTACCGTGGGCGGGAAATAAAACAGGCCATAAACGACTTGGTTTATGCTGGGGCAGGGCACAAACGGGATACCGTGCGCGTGGGCGAGAAATGCCTGGATATAGCCTCCGGGGCCAACATGCTGGTTTATATAGGGCACGATGGGTTGATGGAGTTCGAGTTGGACGAAGTGCCGCAGAGCAGGGACAATGTGGAGCGAGAGGCTATCATCCTCGCTTGTATCAGCAAGGATTATTTCCATAAATATGTAAAGGCGGCCAAGATGTACCCGCTGGTTTGGACTACCGGCCTTATGGCCCCGGAAGCTTATACCTTGGCGTTTGCCTTGGATGCGTGGATAAAAGACGAAAGCCGCGAAGCCATCCGCGAGGCCGCAGCCACGGGCTACCATACTTATCAAAAATGCGGCATTAACGGTGCCCGGCGGTTGCTGGTGGGCGGGTTTTGATATGCCGATGGGCCACACTCAAGACCTTATATTTCTGTCATCCTTACAAGGATGACAACGTTTGTTTGTTCATGCAGCATTAGCCAATCAAAAATCCCAAATACCCGCTTCCACTATTTCCGCCACGTTTTGGTCAGGGTCGTGAAAGTAAAAAGAACGGCCACCACGGGGCCATTCCACGTCTTGCAGAATGGGTATGCCCAATGCCGTTATTTTCCGTCGCCAAGAATCGTAATCTTCTTTTCGGCTCTCGAAGGCAAAATGCAATTGGCCCGTTCCGTAATGCGGCGGCAAGTGCTGGTCGTTTTTGGTAGCTTCTGCAATAAAACACAGCAATACCGAATTGCCGGCCCGGAAGAAGATATGCCTTCCATCCACCTCGCTAAAACATTCCAATCCCAGTTTACCTTCATAAAAAGCACGGGTACGCTTCAGGTCGGCCACGTAGAGGCAGGTTTCCTTTATTTGGGCGAAGGAAAGCGTGTCATCCTGAGCGTAGCCGAAGGATACGGGTTGCGAGTTACGGGTTTTCAGGGCGAGTTCGATAATATCTTTATGGTCGAAAGCCAGTTGGGGCAAGTTGTTCAGCCCAAACCATCTCGCATCGCTGGCATCGTCGTCGGCTTCTATTTTGGCATTGTTTACATCCACATGCGCCACGTAAGCTACGGAAACCATGCGGCCCCGTGGGTCACGGCCCGGTTTGCCAAATGTGCCGAGTTGCTCCACATGGCCCACTTTCAGGCCCGTTTCTTCTTCCAGTTCGCGCTGGGCGGCCACTGGCAAGTCTTCGTCCTTTTCCACAAAGCCGCCCGGCAAGGCCCATTGACCTTTATAGGGGTCGTTTTTGCGCTGCACCAATAGTATGGAATCGGAGGGGCCGTTGTAGCCGAACACCACCACGTCCACCGTTACAAATATGTCGCTTGTATAGTTTGCCATATCTTGAAACTAGTGTTTTTATCTGTATGGTACTCATAGCGGTTAACACATTTTAACCCGTGGGGTACAATTTTTGCGGATGGATTACCGTCATTTAACCGTAATTTAGCCTCTATGCAAATACAATACATCAACTTTTTCAACCAAGCCAAACAGTACCGAACCACCAACCCGGTAGCCACCGGCGTAGTACTGTTGCTTATATTGGTGTTGCTGCCAGTGGTTATAGTATTGGCTTTGGGTGCCTTGGCGGCGTTTATGGTTTATGCCCAAATAAAAACGTTTGTGCGCTCGCTTACCCGTAAAGAGGGGCAGCCCCGCATCAAGGTTTCCACAACCCGCAAGCCACAAGAGGTGGAATATGCCCAATACGAGATTATAGAAGAGCACCGCAACTGATAGTTTTCCCCTTGCCCGGCTATCTATTTCCAACGTTTTTGATATTTTAGCGCAAAAGCATAGCAAACTATGGCAAACTCCTATGGTGTAGGCACACGCATTTCGCACGCCAAATATGGCGAAGGCATCGTAACGGGCGGCGACATCGGCACGCTCAAGGTTTTCTTTAAAGAGCATGGTGATAAGGATATTGCCCGCGATTTTGAGGGCATCAGCGTACTGGCCCAGCCCGAAAAATTCAACGAGGCCCTTTCCATGGACGATGTGCAGGAGGCCCTGATGGGCATCCTTTCCAAGTTTGCCGACTTTACCATGCTTATACCGATGGGCGACAAATGGCGCGGCGGCAACATGGTGTTGCAGCCCGGGGATAGCAGCCTCAAGAGCAAGGAGATTCCCATCGAGACTTTCTTCCACAAAATTGTGATGGTGCGCGACCGTCTGCGTGTGCTCGAGCAGCAAATCAACGCCAACGGCAAGTTGTCCGACGAGGAAAAAGTCAACCTACAGCAATACATTACCCGCATTTACGGCAGCCTTACCACTTTCAACGTGCTCTTCCACCGCAAAGACGATTACTTTGTGGGCGATGGCGGAAAAGAATAGAGGGTAGATGATAAATGGTAGATGGTAGATACGGGTTGTGCGATTGAAAACTCCCATTACACCGAGGGCGTTGCCCCCGGCTATAGATATGGTGCCCCTTTGGGGCGTTTACATACCGTGGTTTACCCCAAAGGGGTTTAAGATGTTAGGATGGGGCAACGCCCCATCTACTCTGAGTCGTCAGGCCGCTTGTCGATTTCTCATCTTTGCCATCTTTCTTTTGCCATCTCTTCTTTCATCTCCCATTTCTCATTTCTTATTTCTCATTTCTTATTTGAATCTGCCCGTGTTTTTGGTTGCGCATTACCTTTTCCAGTGTCCACTCCTCGTTGTTGCTTAGGGGCGGGTGGGGGTGCTCCGTGCAATCTATTTTGCCACAATCGGGGCAGGGGAACGGAATACTAGGGTCGGGGTGGAGAAAGAATTCCGTTTCGGCCCCGAAATGCTGGCTAATCAATTCGTCGATGGCCTCCAGTTCGTCGTGTACTTCCCGCAGGTTCAGGTACCATGGCAGGGTAACGTGCGCATCCACGTGTAGGGTACTGCCATATTTAATGATGCGAAGGTTGTGGATGTCTATCCAGTTGGGGCGGCGGTTTTTGTTAAGGATTTCGATAACC
>CAYYZT010000038.1:2206-15184 GCA_964476015.1 uncultured Chitinophaga sp. | reverse complement strand
ATAGCCCACGGTTTTAACCGTGGGTGGCAAGGAGGAAGACACTGACCGTTTCAACGGTTTCCGACAATCCCATAAACGAAAAAAGCCCAACTTTTCAGTTGAGCTTTCTTGAAGTCGGGGTGGCAGGATTCGAACCTACGACCCCCTGGTCCCAAACCAGGTGCGCTACCGGACTGCGCTACACCCCGTACTTTTTAAGTGGTGCAAAGATAAACGAAAAAGTATCATTCGGAAAAGAAAAATCGGGTCTTTTTTTGGCACTTTCCGCAATCTTTCCCAATCCTTTCTGTTCCAGTTTCTTAAATGTGCGAAAAGGCTACTCCGGCGTGGGCAAATCCAGTTTATCTACCGGTGCCTCGCGGCCTGCCGCCAGTTTGCTTTTCCTTACGCCATACACAAAGTAGATAACCACACCGAGGGCCAACCATGCGAGCAGGCGCGTCCAGTTGGTCCAGCCGAGGCCATATATCATGGCACCGCACACCACTATGCCCAAAATGGGCACCAGCGGCACCAGCGGCGTTTTAAACTTGCGGGGCAGGTTAGGGTGTTTCACGCGCAATATCCATACCCCGGCGCATACCAGCATAAAGGCGAAGAGGGTGCCGATACTGGTCATTTCGCCCACGATGGAACCGGGCACGAAGGCGGCGAACGCGCCCACGAACACCAAGAATATCCAGTTGGATTTGTGCGGGGTTTTGAATTTGGGGTGGATGTCGGAGAATACCTTCGGCACCAAACCGTCGCGGCTCATGGAGTAGAACACGCGCGACTGGCCCATCAGCATCACTAATATCACCGAAGAGAAACCGGCCAAAATGGCCACCGTTACGCCCTTGGCCAACCAGTCGTAGCCGGGCATGTAATGCTGTATGGCAAAGGCCACGGATGCCTCCTTGCCGTTGGTGCGGAAATCTTCCACGCTGGCCATGCCCGTAAGCACGTGCGCAAACAGGATGTACAATACCGTGCATATGGCCAACGAGCCAAGGATGCCGATAGGCATGTCGCGGCCGGGGTTTTTAGCCTCCTGCGCGGTGGTGGATACGGCATCGAAACCGATAAAAGCGAAGAACACTACCCCAGCGGCACCTATAATGCCCCAGAAGCCCCCGAAACTATGCTCAATGCCGTCGGTTGACATAAACTTGGTAGCGGTAGGTATATACTCGGCATGGTTGGCAGGGTTGATGTAGGCCCAACCCAAAACGATGAACAGGATAACCACCGCAACCTTGGCTATTACGATCAAAGCGTTCACAAAGGCCGACTCCTGCATACCACGGATAAGCAGCAGCGTAAGTGCCAACAGGATAAACAAAGCGGGCAGGTTCATAATGCCGTGAGAGGTTTCTACCAGCGGCAGCAGGTTGGTGGGTAGGTCTACCAACTGGTCGTCGCGCAGCAGCAGCAAGCCTTCTTTGGCCGTAGTGGCCAGCTCTGCGGGAAACTGTGCGATATTATCGCCCCACACGGCATTGATATGCTCAAACGGCGAGTGGCACCACGCATAGGGTATCTGCACGCCGAAATAACTGAGCAGCTTGTTCAGGTACTCGCTCCACGCAATACTTACCGTGGCCGCCCCGATGGCGTACTCCAGCACCAAATCCCACCCGATAATCCATGCCACAAACTCGCCCATGGTGGCGTAGCTATACGTGTATGCACTGCCCGCAATAGGAATGATAGAAGCGAACTCCGCATAGCACAGGCCGGCAAATGCACAGCCCAAGCCCGCAACCACAAAAGCGATGGTAACGGCGGGGCCGGCATGGTTGGCGGCCGCGTTGGCGGTTTGCACAAAAAGGCCCGCGCCTATAATGGCCCCTATGCCGATGGCTATCAATGCCCACGCGCCAAGGGTGCGTTTCAGGGTATGCTCGCCCGGCTGGGCCTCCATCATCAAATGCTCAATGGATTTCTTTCGAAACAGGTTCGCCATAAAGGTGTGTAATAGTTAGGGCGGTAAATGTATGAATAATTTCAGAAAAGACTTAAAAACGCTGGCTTTTACAACGTGCTCAAAGCTAAAATGTACAATATTGTTTAACCACAAAGGACTCAAAGAAAAGGCACCAAGAACACAAGGAAACATTTAGTGGACTTTGTGTTTTAAACCTTGTGTCCTTTGTATTTAAACCGTATAAAGATAGTTGCTGGGGGAACAATGCCTGGAAATAAAAAGCCCGCCAAAGCATATGCTCGGCGGGCGGTGGCGGAGAGTGAGGGATTCGAACCCTCGGTACCGTTACCAGTACAACAGTTTAGCAAACTGTCCCATTCGGCCTCTCTGGCAACTCTCCCCTGAAAACAGGACTGCAAATGTAACAAATTGCTGGAATTAACATGAAGGTTGCCGCAAATTTTTCAGCAAAATTCATTTTCGTATAAAAAGAAAGCCCCTCCGATACATCGGAAGGGCTTTTGTATGTGCAGTAGCAATGGTTATCGCTTCTCTATCGGGGTCCAGTCGCGCAACGGGTAGCCGGTGTATATTTGGCGCGGGCGGCCGATGGGCTGGCCCTCGTCCACCATTTCCTTCCACTGGGCAATCCACCCCGGCAGGCGGCCAAGGGCGAACAGCGGCGTGAACATTTCCACCGGGAAACCGATGGCGCGGTAGATGATGCCGGAGTAGAAATCCACGTTCGGGAAAAGCTTGCGCTCGATGAAGTAAGGATCTTTCAGAGCGGTTTCTTCCAGTTTTTTGGCTATTTCCAGCACCGGGTCTTGTATGCCGAGCTTGTTGAGCACCTTGTCGCACGCATCCTTGATAAGCAGTGCGCGCGGGTCGAAGTTTTTGTACACGCGGTGGCCAAAGCCCATCAGGCGGAACGGGTCGTTCTTGTCCTTGGCCTTGTTTATCCACTTCTCGGTGTCGCCTCCGTCGGCCTTGATGTTTTCCAGCATCTCGATAACCTGCTGGTTGGCACCGCCGTGCAGCGGCCCCCACAGGGCTGCTATGCCGGCTGCTATGGCCGCATACAGGTTGGCTTGGGAAGAACCCACGATGCGCACCGTGCTGGTAGAGCAGTTTTGCTCGTGGTCGGCATGGAGGATGAGGAGCTTGTTCATGGCTTCCACCACCACCGGCTCGGTAATGTACTTTTCGGTTACGTTGCCGAAAGTCATGTGCAGGTAGTTGGATACGTAATCCAAGCTATTATCCGGGTACATGATGGGGTGGCCGATGGATTTTTTGTAAACCATGCCCACAATGGTTGGCATTTTGGCCAACATGCGGTACATGGTAAGGCGCTTGGCCTCGTCGTTGCGGTTAGGGTTTAGGCTGGCCGGGTAGAAGGAAGAGAGCGACGACACCATGGCAATCAACTGGCCCATAGGGTGGCTGTTGGTAGGGTATGCGTCAAAAATTTTCTTCATATCCTCGTGTACGAGGGTGTGGCGGCTTATTTTATGTTCGAAGGCCACCAGTTGTTCCGCGTTGGGCAGTTCGCCGTTGAAGAGCATATAACATACCTCCATATAAGAGGCATTGTTGGTAAGGTCTTCTATGCTGTAACCGCCGTGGCGCAAGATACCCTCCTCGCCGTCGAGGTAGGTGAGCTTGCTGGTGGTGGCACCCGTGTTTTTATAGCCAATGTCGAGGGTAATGTACCCTGTTTGGTCACGAAGTTTGCTGATATCAATGGCTTTTTCGTTCTCCGAACCGGTCAACACCGGGAACTCATATTCTTTTCCGTCAAGAATGAGTTTAGCTTTTTCCGACATAATGCTAATGGAATAAGGGTTTCACAAAGGAATCTCACGAAAATACGGAATGAACGGGGAAATCAAAATAAAAATGGCGTTATAACATTTGTTTTGTTGGGGGGGAAACCAATTACGCTACTTTGAAAGTTAAATTACATAACATCAGTGTGTTTCCACACTTCCAATCTCCTCCGGTAATCCTACTGATATAGTATTTAATATAGAGGGTTGAACGTGTCCAGCAAGCTTTTGTACTGACTTAAGTAGATCTTCCAACTCTTCAATCGAAATGAATTCACAGTAATCATTCAATCCAATTTTTCTGAAGGTAGGTCGCGCTAATTCACTTAAGACTTTATTCTTTCTTTCTGCTTGAGCAACAATATAAAGCTTAATATTAATAGCTGGGACTACTGCTATTAAATCAGACATCCTCAATAATCCCGAATATACCGAGGTACTTGTTTCGACTTCAAACGCACATAAGGGGGCATTTTGTCTAAGCCAGATTACATCTATCAAAGATATTCTGCCGGTGGCTTCATTATTGAGACCCAAGTTAGGTAACGTATCAACACTTAGACTCCCAAGTTGGACATTATTATACGTTCTTTTTCTATCATTGGATGCTATAAAACTTTTACACCCTACTACACTTCCAATTTTAGCCAGTAGAAACTGAGCTTTGGAATGTAGTGATTCTTCTTTTTGTGTTAGCGGTTCCTGTATCGAAGCGAATTGTTCAATATTCGTTTGATTTAAACTTTTGTGATAGAGCGAATCTTCTTGCTTTACCTTACCCTTTTTACTTTTAGAAAAAGAACTGTCTCGGTCCGATTTAGCATCTACTAAAAGTTGGTCTATATTAGCATACAAGTATTGATTATGGCTTTCACGGGTTTCTATGTCTTTTATAATAATCTCAGCATTTGCCCCCTCAAGTAATGCTTGGTTTAAAATACCCCAACCATATTTAGTAGTCCAAGAGTTAACTAGAGCTTCTCTAATACTTCCAAGAATTTGGGGCCTATGTTCTCTAGTGAATAAGTATTTGAATTTTATAGCAATCCTATTTGGAAAGATACCATTATCCCAAACTTTTTCCTCAGACATATACGGTTTTCCAGATACCTCTGCAAGCCCTGCTATTTGTTTATCAACTATTATGGCGAGATAATCACCAATTTTCCAGTCTGCAAAACGAGCACTTTTGCTTCCCCATACACCATGTTTTACACACGTTAAAAATTGATACTCATCTACTTTTGTAAGCCTTAGTCTCATAAGCTTTGTTTTGCTAGTGCAGCTATGCGGTAATTTGAGCAATAAAAGTATAAAAATGGAAGAACTTAATTATTCCTAAATCTAGTATCCATTATCGGGTGGATATGCGTGTGTTTTTTTAAACCTATTTTTGTTATTCCAAAAGCCTACCCCCCATGTCCGATACCCTCATCCACAATAATACCCTGCGCTGGCTTATCAAAAACATGCACCTGCCACTGCCTTTGCCGCCCGTGCTGGTGCGCGGCAACGCCCCGTGGCCTACGGAAATATTGCAAGGGTATAGGGTAAAAACCAACGGCAACCTCTCCCTCACCGCATGGCTGCAAGGGGCCGGGGCCGCCACCGTGGAGGGCACCGAACCCGTGGATGCGCTGGTATATGAGCTAAACGGCCCGCAAACCGTGGCCGAGCTGGACCAACTGCACCGTTTCTTCAGCGAAAACCTGGGCCGCGTAAGGCCCAACGGACGGGTGCTGCTACTACAACAGCACCATCCGCACACGCCCGAGGCGGCGGCGGCGCACCGCGCGGCGGACGGCTTTATACGTTCCATTGCCAAGGAAACGGGCCGCAAAGGCATTACCGCCAACCGCATTGCCTACGAGGGCACTTGGGACGATATGCGCACCCGCCTGCAAGGCCCGTTGTTGTTCCTGCTGAGCCGATATGCCGCGTTTATAGATGGGCAAACCCTGTGGGTGGATGGCCGCGTGCGCCTGCCGCAGGCCCTGCCCTACACACAGCCGCTGGCAGGCAAAACGGCACTGGTAACGGGTGCCGCGCGGGGCATCGGCGCGGCCATAGCCCAATCGCTGGCCCGCGAGGGTGCCACCGTAATTGTGGTGGACCGACCCCAAGAGGCCGAAGCGGCGCGAGCACTGGCTTCCAAAATAAAGGGCACCCTGCTGTTGCAAGACATCGGCGCGGCGGATGCGCCCAAGGCCCTTGCCGAGTTCCTTACCAACAACAAGCATACGCTGGATATATTGGTACACAACGCGGGCATCACGCGCGACAAAACCCTAGCCAAGATGGATGCGGACCGCTGGCAGCAGGTGCTGGGCATCAACCTCAAGGCTATTCTAGCCCTCAACGAAACGCTCTTGCCCCTGCTGAACGACGGCGGCCGCATGATAGCCATGAGCAGCATATCGGGCTTTGCGGGCAACTTCGGGCAGGCCAACTATGCAGCTACCAAAGCGGGCCTTATAGGCTACGTGGCGGCATTGGCCCCGCAGTTGTCGGCCCGTGGCATTACGGCCAACGCCATCGCCCCCGGCTTTATAGAAACGGCCATGACGGCCAAAATGCCCCTGATGAGCCGCGAGGGGGGCCGCCGCCTGAGCAACCTGCAACAGGGCGGCCTGCCGGAAGACATTGCCGAGGCCACGCTGTTCCTCGCCAGCCCCGGCGCGGCGGGCATTACCGGGCAAACGCTAAGGGTGTGCGGGGGAAGTATGATTGGGGCGTAATAATTTCCCGCCTTTAACAAGGATGAAAAAGGTGCGTCTGGAGACGCGGGGTCCGTTTCATCCGTGTCTGGAGACACGGACGAGGAGACACTTATCCCAGCAAAAATATCGCAGGGCGTTTATGCAAATTCTCCTTATTCTTCTTCCACTCGCTTAGGCTCTGGGTGCGGATGAACTCGGTTTCCAGCGTTAGGTCGCAAGCGATGCACAGGCGCGTATCGGGTCGGCAACTGGCCATCAGGTCGTCCAGCAGTTGCTTGTTGCGGAACGGCGTATCCATAAAAATCTGTGTTTGGCCTTTGTTCGCCAGCCGTTCCAGCTCCTGTAGCTTTTGCTTGCGCTGCGGGTTTTGGATGGGCAGGTAGCCGTTGAAGGCAAACTCCTGCCCGTTGAACCCCGAGGCCACCAATGCCAACAGTATGGATGACGGCCCCGAGAGCGGCACCACCTGTATGCGGTTTTGGTGCGCCAGCTCCACGATGGCGGCACCCGGGTCGGCAATGCAGGGCATGCCCGCCTCGCTGATAAGGCCCATGGACGTACCCTCCAACAAGGGCAGTATGTAGCTCGTCATTTCGTCCTCGGTGGTGTGCTTGTTTAGGGGGTATAGCACCAAGTCGTTCAGCGGGTGCGGATAGCCGTATGCTTTCAGGTAGCGGCGGGCGGTTTTTTCCTGCTCCACCACAAAATGCTGCAAGGCGGCCACGGCGGGCTTTACGTATTCCGGTATCGGGGCCAGCGCGGCATCGCCCAACGGGGCGGGGATAAGATAGAGTTTACCGAGCGATTTCGCCATGGGAGGAAGGTTGTTTGAGTTTAATGGCGGCCAGCGTGCCCGCCACCGCGCTGTAAATGGGCAACACGGAAAGGAACAACACCGGCACCACGAACATAAACTTGGCCAAAAACGCCAAAACCAACGGCAGCAATGCCGTGAGTGCCGAAAGCAGGTACAGCGCGCCGTTGAAATACAGCCCGTTGCCCACGGCCACCCACTTGTGGCGGAAGATGTAGGCACGGCTGGCACGGGCATCCATGCGCTGGCGTTCCAGATAATAATCGAGCATGGAGAAGCCGTAAAAGTAGCTCTGCACCCACAGCAGCAGCAACGGCGCAAACCAGCCTACCACGGGCACAAAACCCACGGCAAACAAGAGCAGCGTTATCAGCACCTCCGCCAAACCGTTGAAGAAGGCTATTTTCATGCCCCGCAGCGTGTCTTTTACCAACTGCGCCGCGCTAAACGGGTAAGATTTGCCCGTGGCCAGTTCCTCCGTTTTCTCCGATACATAGGCCAGCACGGGAGCTATAAGGATAAGCATAATGTAACGCACCGTGCTTAGGTACACCACAATTACCATCAGACGAAGTATAATGGCCAGCGACCAATAGATTACATTTTTCAGCCAGCTCCAGTTTTGCCAGTCGGCCTGTTCCAACGCCAGCCAATTGTAGAGTGTTTCGGCGGCGGATGCGGCCCACGCCATGCCCAGCCACATCAACAACCCGAACAGCAGCACATTGATGAGCACCGGTACGGCAAACAGCCGATATAGGCCGTGCCGCACTATAAAACGGTGCGCCTCGGCGTAGGTGCCCCAACCAAGGGCGAGCTGTTGGGAGAAGGTCATGGGGCAAATTTACCAACCCTTTTCCAAATCGTTAGGCTGGTAGGCGTGGTTTCGGGTGATGAAATAACTGCCCGTAAAAACCTCTTTTTTGCGGGTAATGCGGTAAACAAACGCAATGGGCGTAAGGATTACGATAAAAACAACGGAAAGGATGATGCGGCTGTTTACATACCCCAAGGCATGGCCCAGCTTCATCCACAAAAACATCACCCTATCGCTCAACCACCCCGATGTAAGCCCTATAACCGCCACCGCCAAGGCCACCCACAGCAGCGGCATCCACCCAAAGGCCCACCACAGCAGCGTAAAGCCCGTGGCTATTACCAGCATGTTTTTGTAGCGGTCTTGTGGAGTCGATGGTCGATGGTCCATAGTCGATGGTAAAAGTGTATTTAAACACAAAGGTTACAAAGGATGCACAATGTACACAAAGGATGCCTATATTTTTCCATGGACCGTGGACCATGGACCGTGGACTATCAACTAATCCAACCCAAATTCCTGCTGCCAATTATCTTTTTCCTTCCAAGCGGGTTGGTCGGTTTTCGTGAAGAGGCTATCGTTAATCACCAAATAGTCCATGTCCGTGCGCATAAAGCATCGGTAGGCATCGTCGGCGGTGCAAACAATGGGCTCGCCCCGCACGTTGAAACTCGTGTTTATCAGCACGCCGCAGCCCGTTTGTTGTTTAAACGCCGTGAGCAGTTGGTGGAAACGTGGGTTGGTTTCGGCATGTACGGTCTGTATGCGGGCCGAGTAGTCGACGTGGGTAATGCTCGGCAAATCTGACCGCCGATGGTACAATTTCTCCCTGATGCCCAGGTTATGGTAGTTATCCGGCAACGGCAATCTACGTGCTTGTTTTACCCCATGCACCAATAGCATATAAGGCGATGTACCATCGTATTCAAAATACTTCGCAACGTTTTCGGCCAATACCGCTGGGGCAAACGGCCTAAAAGATTCGCGGTACTTTATCTTCAGGTTCAGTTGCTGCTGCATTTCGGGGTTGCGCGGGTCGCCCAATATGCTGCGGTTGCCCAACGCCCTCGGGCCAAACTCCATACGCCCCTGCACCCAGCCTACTACCTGCCCTGCGGCCAATAGCTGCGCCACTTTGGGGTATAGGCTTTCGGTGGGTAGCTTTTCGTATTTAGCCCCATATTTTTGGCCTAGTTCTGCTATTTCGCTTTCGGTAATATCGGGGCCAAGGTAAGAACCTTGCATACCGTCCAACCCTTGCGGCAATATCCGTTCCTGCCCTTTATATATATGGTATGCCGCCAACGCCGCGCCCAACGCCCCGCCCGCATCGCCCGCGGCGGGTTGGATGAAGATATTATCGAAGATACCCTCCGCTTGCATTTTTCCATTGGCCACACAATTGAGGGCCACCCCGCCCGCATAGCACAGGTTGGGGCTGCCGGTAAGCTCCCTTGCCGTGCGGGCAATGCGCAATACCAGCTCCTCGGTTACCTGCTGTATGGCAAGGCCCAAGTTGCAGTGGTGCGGCAACAGTTCATCCGTAGGCTGGCGGCGGGCAAAGCCGAACAGCCGTTTCCATTTGCCGTCCGGCACCATGCGCAGGCCCGTGGCGTAGGTAAAATATGGCTGGCGCATGTGGATGGAACCATCCGGCGCGGCATCAATCAGGTGCTTATAAATCAGTTCTTTATAATGGGCTACCTGTGGGTCGTCGGGGTTGCCGTAAGGGGCGAGGCCCATCAGTTTGTATTCGCCGGAGTTTACCTTAAAGCCCAAAAAGTAGGTAAATGCCGAGTACAGCAGCCCTATGGAGTGCGGGAAACGCAGCTCCTTTAACACGGTAATATCTTTCCCTTTGCCGTGGCAAATGGAAAGCGTGGCCCACTCTCCCACCCCATCGATGGTGAGGATGGCGGCCTCCTCGAACGGCGATGGATAAAACGCGCTGGCGGCATGGCTTAGGTGGTGTTCGGGGAACAGCAGCCGTTTGCCCATGCCCTTTACGGGCTCTATTTCCTTTAGGCCGTCCAGCAGGTTTTGTTTTAAGAAAAGCTTCTCCTTCAACCATACGGGCATGGCGTGTACAAACGATACCAAACCCCTTGGGGCGGTGCCGTAGTAGGTTTCCAGCAACCGCTCGAATTTGAGAAAGGGCTTGTCGTAAAACACCACATGGTCCACCGCTGCCAGCGAAAGCCCCGCCTGCTGCAAGCAAAACCTTACGGCATTTATAGGGAAGCCTTCGTCGTGTCTTTTACGGCTAAACCGCTCTTCTTGGGCCGCGGCCACTACACGGCCATCGACAACCAATGCCGCCGCCGAATCGTGGTAGTATGCCGATATGCCGAGGATATTCATTCAAGGGTTGAAAATAGGATTTTTTTGGTCGATGGTCCACGGTCCACGGTTTTCCTCCATCTGAGGATGGATGCAATTGATATGGGGTTGTGTGGAGGGGCATAAGCTATGTTATGCTGGATAAGACTTTATCCTCCCCATAACATAGTTATCAATTACTGCTAAGGCAGCGGGATTGTTGCCACAGGTTTCAACCCGTGGATGACGGCCAGTATTTGCTATTGAAAATCCCTCTGTAAATAAACCACTTTCATCCGGCCAAATTTTTCGTCTTTCCACCTGTTTACTACCCTGCCCGGCTTTGCCTTTAAGGTTTTGTTGGTAAAAGAAACATAGTTGATGGGGGATGGCCTTAGCAGGCAGGTAATGGTATCGGGCAAGTGGGTTGATATATTACGCAACACGGCTTTGTCGCTGCCAAAAGCATACACCGCCACCGAATCGATACCCGTATCTGGCTTGGTCATTTCCAAGTCAATGGTGTTATTCCCATTCAAGTAAAAATCCCATCCGCTGTCAATGTCCTGCACTTTCTGCCCATCCTTATAAACAACCACGTATGTGTTGGATGAGCGTGCGGTATCTGAAAAGGAAACCAAAATCCTCACTTTGTTGTTTTCGCAACTCTCCGAGCCAGATATGGTCGACAATAAATCGTTTGGTTGAAGATCGCTGTTCAGCAGCACTTTTCTGCCCTTCAATTCAAAACAGCCATAGGTGTGCCCCCATACCAACCCGCCTATCCAATAATAATGGAAGCTTCCATCGGGATAAAACTCCAAAGAGCCGGCCACCCCGTAAATTCCTTGAAAGGTATATTTGGCGTTCATTTTGGGGCCAGCACAAGAAAAAAGGCTGATAAACATAAAAATTCCTATCGCCCTTTTTATCATGAATATTCCATCTGCTTAAAGAAACCCAACGGGGTAACATAAATCGTTATTGCCCCGTAATACCATTTTGACATTAAAAGCCATATTAAAAGCAATGTTGGGCTCCTACGGAGCTACCAATCCCTCTCTCCGCTTTTCTACAGATGTTAAATTCCGTAGGAATTATCTACCAGTGCCATAGGGACCCAACATCCGTAGCACCTTTAAACGGATGTATGGGCCTAACATTCAAACCGTAATGCGCATTTAAAGTCAAAATGGCATTACAATAGTTATCAATTACTGCAAGCAGTAAGGTAGTTGCCACGGGTTTCAACCCGCGGAGCGCATCAATCAAAAAAATCCCTATCTTCATTACCCTAAACTAACTTAACAAACAACGTTACAAATGGCCAAACATTTAATGATGCTGTGGTTGATACTATCAACGGCAGTTGCGTTTGCACAGGTGCCACAGGGCATCAACTACCAAGCAGTGGCGCGCGATGCGCAAGGCAACATCCTTAGCAACCGCAATGTTAGCATAAGGCTGTCCGTGCTGGACAGTGCGGCCACGGGAGCCGCCGTTTATGTGGAAAGCCACAAGCTCACCACCAACGATTATGGGCTGTTTACCCTAAAAATAGGCCAAGGCACGGTAAGCTCGGGCACTTTTGCGGCCATCAACTGGCCCACGGGCGAAAAATGGATACACGTGGAACTGGACCCCGCCGGCGGCAACAACTATACCGATTTGGGTGCTTTTGAACTGCTTTCGGTGCCGTATGCCTTATACGCGGCCTCCTCTGGCAGCGGCGGCACGCCCGGCCCTGCCGGACCCACAGGCCCCGCTGGTGCTACTGGTACCGCAGGTGCGGCCGGAGCCACTGGCGCAACTGGTGCCGATGGCGCAACAGGGCCAGCAGGCGCTACGGGAGCCGATGGCTTGGCTGGGGCCACAGGTGCCACTGGCCCGCAAGGCGACCCGGCTACCGACGACCAAACCCTTTCGTGGGACGGAACCACCAATACTCTCACCATATCCGGCGGCAACAGCGTGGTGCTGCCCATTGGTGGCGGTAGCGTAGGCCCTACCGGCCCCACAGGTGCTACCGGTGCCACGGGCGTTGGCGTTGCCGGCCTCACGGGAGCCACCGGCCCCACAGGTGCTGACGGCCCTACCGGGGCCACTGGGGCCACTGGGGCCACTGGTACCGCAGGTACAGCGGGTGCTACCGGACTGACGGGCGCAACGGGTGCCGATGGAGCAGCAGGCCCAACAGGACCTACCGGCGCAGCCGGAGCCGCCGGTACAACTGGCGCTACAGGAGCCACAGGAGCTACAGGTGCCACAGGTGCTACCGGGGCAGGCGTTGCCGGACCAACGGGTGCCACCGGGGCTACAGCAGCCACTGGTGCCACTGGCCCAAGCGGTACTACGGGGCAAAACTTTACCTCCACTTTTGGTACCGGTACGCTTACCATTACCCCCAGCACGCCGGGCACGCTCATACCGGGCCTTACGCAAACCATTACCGTGCCTGCTGGCTCGGTGGTGTACATTGCTACCGACGGGGCCCTTGCTACTACCGCAGCCACGGCCACGGGATACTCTTCGGTGGATATTGCCATAGTGGTGGACGGCCAGTTGTT
>CAYYZT010000038.1:0-2196 GCA_964476015.1 uncultured Chitinophaga sp. | reverse complement strand
ATCGGTATATATGCCTACGGCACTACCCAAGGCTCGAATGCTTTGGTATCCAGCGACAATTCCTCCATACTGCAAGGTGCCCTTACGGTAGGCATCATCAAGCAATAAGGAGATTTATCTATATCGCAACAAAAGCGGCCGCATCCTATCCGGATGCGGCCGCTTTTTTAGTTAAGGAGATATATTATCAATTAATCGGTTGGGTTGCTTGTTGTTTTTGTCGATTGAACCCAAATACCGCAAGAGACATCGCCGTTGCGGTATAATACCTCAATTTTGAGCTATTATGGCTCAATTTTGAGATAAAATAGCTCAAAAATGCCTCAAAAAATGTCGCAAAATGCCTCAAAATCAGAGCAGTCCACTCTTGAGGATGCCCAAGTTAAGTTCATGTACCCCATCGAATAATTTTAATTCGTAATTCAATCCGTGCTGTTCCAGCTTTTCTTGCGTAACTTCTTGACGGCCAACGGGTATGAGTGGGTCGGCGTTGCCCAGCACCAAATGCAGTTTTTTACCCGCCATCGCCCCTGAAAACGAGGCCCAGTCTAGGTCGTGGGGCAAATCGCCGCTACAAAGCCACAGGTGGTTAAAGTCGGGCCTGCGCTGCGCCACCCATCGGCAAACGGTAGCCGTACCTTGAGAAAAACCAAGGATGTGCTTAGTTGCAATAGGCTGTAAATCAACAGTTTCATGGGTATAAAGGCCATCAAGGTAGGCCACGTAATCGGCTATTTCGGCCTCGCGGTCTTCGCGGGTCATCCAAGTAGCGGCCACCCGCCCATCGAAACCCTTGGCGTAGAAGCGGTTAAGTGCTTCCGGGGCTACTATTTTGCAGCCTATTTCGGCCAACGGGGCAAACTCTTGGATAAAGTCGCCAGCCATTTGTGCAAAACCATGGCAAACTAGCCAAAAGTGTTTGGCAGCAATGGTTTCAGGGCCATCAATATAGTAGCGTGCCGTGCGTTGGGTAAGGAAATGGTGGGATGTGGGCATGGTTGGTTGTTAATCGGTTGATTGGTTAATTGGTTAATCGGTTAATCGGTGCATCTGTATATTGGCAAATGGGCAATTGATAGCTCAATTTTATGATTATCAATAGAATAAAACAGCAAATAATTATTTATATTCTTCACATGGTTCATCCACAATATAACCATTACCTTGCAATAACCATCCTAATCAACAGATGCACTGATATATAGATGCACCGATTAACCGATTAACCAATCAACCAATCACCTTGTTCATAACTTCCTGAATTTATCCACACTGCCCTTGGGCCATCGAAAGCAATCGGGGCAATGGTTAATTTTGCACCGTTTCCAAACGGCCTCAATTATGTTTGATTATATCATTATCGGTGGTGGTTCCGCAGGGTGCGTGCTGGCCAATAGGCTGTCAGAAAACCCGGCCCACAAGGTTTTGCTGCTGGAAGCGGGCGGCCCCGATAAGAACAAGTTTATCCACATTCCCACGGCGTTTTACAAGCTGTTTCGCAGCCCGTTGGACTGGGGCTACTACTCCACCGCCCAAGAGCCATTGTTGGGCCGCCGCATCTTTATGCCCCGGGGCAAGGTGCTGGGCGGCAGCAGCAGTATCAACGCCATGCTGTACATCCGTGGCAGCAAGGAGGATTATAACGAGTGGGCGGCCCTCGGCAACCCCGGCTGGAGCTATAGGGACGTGCTGCCCTACTTCAAAAAGAGCGAGGACCAACAGCGCGGCGAGAGCGAGTACCACGGCAAGGGCGGCCCGTTATCGGTAAGCGACCCATCGTCGCCCAACTTTATGAGCCACCTGTTTTTACAGGCATCGCAAGAGATGCAGCTCCCCCAGAACGCCGATTTCAACGGGGAAAAACAGGACGGTTTCGGGCTGTTCCAGCGCACCATAAAAAAAGGCCGCAGGCATAGCACTGCCGCGGCTTTCCTCAAGCCCATCATCAAAAAACGCCCCAACCTGCAAATCATTACCAACGCCACCGTGCTGCGGTTGGAACTGGAAGGAAAGCGGGTAACGGGAGTAACCTACGAGCACAACGGGCAAACCCATACGGAGTCGGCTTCTAGAGAGGTATTGCTTTCCGCCGGGGCCATCAACAGCCCGCAAATACTGATGCTTTCGGGCATTGGCCCAGCGGCGCACCTGCAAGAAATGGGCATACCCGTGCTGCACGATTTGCCGGGCGTGGGC
>CAYYZT010000037.1:1480-15197 GCA_964476015.1 uncultured Chitinophaga sp. | reverse complement strand
CCGTATGGCCTTGTCCTTTAAGGTCTTGCAGCAACTTTTCAATGGCCTGCTTTATCCCGGTATCCAACCCCTCGTGTTCCAACGCTTCTTTGTAATAGGCTATCTTTTTGGGCGAAGCATCTTGTAGCTGCTGGCTGTAGGGCGAAGAAGCCTGTTGGGCCAGCGTGCTATCGTGGCCGTCTGGCCCGGCAATGGTTTCCAATATCAGCGCGGCATCTTCCACGCTTTTGGTCATTGGGCCCACTTGGTCGAACGAAGAGGCATAGGCCACCACCCCGTAACGGGAAACTAAGCCATAAGTGGGTTTCAATCCGAATATGCCCGTAAATGAAGCCGGTTGACGGATGGAGCCGCCCGTATCGGTGCCCAGCGCGGCGTGGCACAGGTTGGCCTGTACCGCTACTGCCGAGCCGCCCGAAGAGCCGCCGGGCACCTTGGTTTCGTCCAAGGCGTTCAGCACGGGGCCGTAGGCGGAGTTTTCGTTGCTGCCGCCCATGGCAAACTCGTCGCAGTTGAGGCGGCCTATAATGATGGCATCGGCATCCAGCAGCCGTTGGGTAACGGTGGCGTTGTAAATGGCGTTAAAATTGTCCAGTATTTTGCTGGCCGCGGAAACTTTGTGGCCTTTGTGCGAAATAACATCCTTTAGCCCGATAACCAAGCCGTGCAGCTTTCCCGCTTGGCCTGCCGCTATTTTGGCATCCATGGCGCAGGCACGCTCCAACGCTTCTTCGGCATAAATCTCCAAAAAAGCGTTGAGGTGTTTTTTAAGCTCAATCTGTTGTAAATGGTAGGAAACGAGCGCAACACAATTAACGGTTCCCCGTGCGAGGTCGTGTTGGATCTCGTAAAGCGAGTGGTAATACTTCAAGAGCGAAGCGTTATGCGGTAAAAATTACTTGGTTTCCGCGGTGCCTTCTTTCTTAACGGGTTCGCGCATGCCTTCTTCCAGCTCGGTCTTCAGGTTGTCTTTGGCCGCGTTGAACTCGCGCACGCCTTTGCCGATGCCGCGCATCAACTCAGGTATTTTTTTGCCGCCGAACAACAACAATACGGCAAACACAATCAAGAATACCTCGGTGCCGCTCAAACCCATGAATAAAAACAAAGTGCTCATAATGAATGTGATTACTGAAGTGCAAAGCTACGCTTTTTATTGCGTAGTGTATATCCATAATGCCGGGTTTAGGTAATTCGTTCCCTGCCAAAGCTCAAAATGTACTTCGCTTAGCGAAGAGTCGTCGTCGGTGTGTACGGTGCCTATTACCTGCTTTGCTTTTATTTGTTCGCCCACCTTTACGTGTACGTCCTTCAGCTTGGAGTAGACGGTAAAATATTCGCCGTGCTTCACCATTACCACTTGGTTGTGGCCGGGCATGTAGAGCACGCTGGTTACTTGCCCGTCGAACACGGCCTTTACCTGGGCGTTGGCGTTGGTTTTAATGTCCACGCCCTTGTTGTTGGTTTTTAGGTTGGGATAAACGGGGTGCGGATGTTCGCCGAAGCCTTTTACTATCACGCCGTTATCCACCGGCCAAGGCAGTTTGCCCTTGTTTTGCCCGAACGAGGCGGAAAGCTTCATGTCCAAAGCCGGGGCGGGTTTTATTGGCGTGTTGGATGCGGATGAAGTGGTGCCGCTGGGCTTGGTAGCGTTCTTCTTGGCTTCCTCGGCGGCTTTTTTCTTGGCATCGGCCATCTCCTTTTCAATCAGCTTTTCAATGGTGTTGGCCAATGCTATGGATTGCTCCTCGTATTTTTTGATGTCGGCGGCCAGCTTCTTTTCCTTCTGTTGCAGGCTGCCCACTATTTGGTTGGTTTGGGTGCGCTCCTTGTCCAGCGTTTGCTTTTGGTTGGTTTGCTCGGCAAGTAGTTCCTGCTGTATTTTCTTTTTTTCGTTCAGCTCGGCAATTTTGGCGCCCAAGGCATCCATGGTTTCCTTGATAAGCTCCGCCTGCCGCAGCCTAAACTCGTTGAGCCGCTTTAGGTAGCGCATGCGGCTATAGGCCTGCGAAAGGGTTTTGGCCGAAAAGATAAAGGCCACGTCGCTATACTGGCTGTTGTGCTTGTAAGCGTAATAGAGCATCTCGGCATAATGCTTTTTCAGCTCCTCCAAGTCTTTTTCGAGCGACTTGATAATGGAGTTGTTTTCGCCTATTTGGCCGTTGAGCACCGAAAGCTCCTTGTTGATGTTGCTGATGATTTTTTGCCGGGTATTGATTTGGCTCAGCAGCAGTTCCAGTTGGGTAAGGGAGTTCTTTTTGTCCTCGGCCACTTTGCCCAGCAGTTCCTTGTTGCGCTTGATGTCCGATTCCAGCTTCTTTCGCTGTTTTTCCAGCGCATTGCGGTCTTGTCCCTGTGCCGCGAGGGCCAGCGAAAAGGTGAGTACACCCAAAAGCAACCAGACCTTAATCCTCATACTTGCCAGGGTTGAAAGGGAAAGTGGTGGGTTCGTTCCACTTCACCTTGCTGTATTTCATATCCACCTCCACGGTGCCTTTGCCAGTGAACACCAAATGGCGTTCGTTGGGAAACCAATACCCGTCCTGCAACTGGTAGTCGCTGGCCACTAGGTTCACCGTTTGGTCGCTCTGCTTTTCGCGGGTTTCCATCCGTGCTATGGTAAACCGCTCCGGCTCTATCCAAAACGTGTTTTCGAGGTTGGTATTGTCGGCCTTCAGCACGTAGCGGCAATCCTCAGCCTTGTGCTTCAGCTTGCCGTCCGTGTTCCAAAGATAGTTGCCCACCAGTAGGTCTTGCAATAGGCGAAGGTCAGCCTGTACCGGTATATAGTTCTTTATTTTGGACAGTGGCTCCTTCGTATAGGTTTTGGCGAGGTTGTTAATCAGCTCAAAGGTATCGGGGGTAATGCGTGCCCGTGCCGCCTCGAAGCCCATGATGGCCGTAATGGACACCCACACCACGCTGTCGCGCCTGATGCGGATGTTGGCCGTAACGCCTTGGTTGTTGTTGGCATCGCGGTAGTTCACCTTGGCCCGCCCGTTGAACCACGTATAGTCCATTTGCCGTGCTTGGGCAGAGTCTACCAGTTCGGCGGTTTCTAGCTTGCGCAGCTTGGGACAATCTTCGCCCGAGGTGCTGCTGCGGGAAGCTTTGCAAGCGGCCCAAAGCACCGAAACCAACAACAGCACATATACCCACCTATTCATAAAACTTCTTGTCGGCTACTTTCTTGGGCAGCACGGATGAGGTATCGTCTTTGCCCAAGGCTTTTTGCCAATACTCCAATGCCTTGCCCGTTTCGCCCAGTTTAAACAAAATATCGCCGTAGTGCTCCAGTAGCACGCCGCTTTCCTCGCCGCTGTTTTTGATGGCTTTTTCTATCCATTTGCGGGCTTCCTCATATTCGCCAGCTTTGAACAATACCCAAGCGTAAGTATCTTGGAAAGAGGCGTTTTCCGGCTCCAGCGTGTTAGAAAGCAGCGACATTTTCTTGGCCTTGTCCAACTGCTCGCCGCGCAACGACAGATAGTAGCTGTAGTTGTTGAGCACATAAGTGTTCTTGGAATCCAGTTTCAGGGCTTCCTCGAAAGCCTTGTCGCTGTCGGCGAATTTGTTCAGGTTGTTGTAGGCATCGCCGAGGCTGCTGTAAAACTGCACTTTGAGCGGCGTATTGCCCACCACCAGCACCCGGCCGATGTTCAATATCTCCACGGCCTTATCGTAGGCGTTCAACTGGTTGTTGGCCACGCCGTTGAAGAAGTAAACAATCGGTTGGCTGGGGAACAGCTCCAGCGCATTGGTGGTGGTTTTTTCCAGTTCTTGGTAGCGTTGCAGTTCGCTCAGGATAAAGAATACCTGTTGCCAAACTTGGTACACACTGTTATCCAGTTGCAGGGCTTGTTTATATTGCACTAGGGCCGCTTCCGATTGCTCGTCTTGGTACAGCAAGTCGCCGTAAATGGCATGGGCTTTGGCCTCGTTCGGGTGCGCTTCTATAACGATTTGCGCCAAGCTGAAAGCCTCTTCCTTCTTGCTTTTCTCGCCGTCGGCTTCCAATAGGTAAGGGTATATCACCCGTATCTTGGAGTCGATGTTCAGGTCGGGGTTTTTAAAGGCTTCTTTCAGATACAAAAGATAATTGCTCCTATCACCTTTATAGCGGTATATCTCCGCCATGTTCAGCAAGGCGAAGGCGTTGTCAGGGTCTTGCACCAGCATGGCCTTGTACACGTCTATGGCTTTGTCCGTGCGCTCGGTGGCTTGGTATAGCTCTGCCAGCATTTGGTAATAGCGCATTTCGCTCGGGTTGGCATCAATCAGCCGTTGTATTTCGGCGGCGGCCTCGTCTATCATGCCCGCTTCCAAGTACACCCGTTGCTTCTGCATCATCAGGTTTTCGTCGGGGCCAATAATGCTCTGGGCCTTGTTGTAAACGTTGATGGCGCCTTTATAATCCTTCTTTTTGCTCAGTACATAGGCCCAATCGAAGTAATAGTCCACTTCTTCGGGGTGGTCGTTCAGCAATTTGCCGAAGGTGGCAGCAGCGTCGTCATAGGCACCCAAGTAGGCCAATACATCCGCCTTCATTACCAGATACCACTTATTGCTTTTATAGGTGGCCGCTATTTCCTTTACCTTGGCATTGATGTTTTTGGCGATGGTAGAGTCTTTGGCCAACTGTTTTTTGAGGTTGTTGGCTATATAATTGATGCTGTCGTTTATCACAGCCGCGCTAATATAGTGCCTCGATACCTCGTACTGGCCCGACTCGAAGTACATCACCGCCAGCTCATATTGGGCGGCATCGTTGTAGGGGTCAAGCTGCAATACCTTTTTGTACAGTTCCACGGCCTTGGCATAATCTTCCAATACCTTGGCCTTGGCGGCATCCACGTATATCTGGCTGACAACCATTTCGTCCACGCTGCGTTTCAGCAAGTCGGTAGGGCTGCCTGAGCGCACGCTGCTGGTATTGGAACTGCCTCCCCCTTTGGCCTGACTGGCGTTTTTGGCACCCGAACAGGCACTAAAAGCCAGCACGGCAGCCATGGAAAGTATCAATAGAAAGGTACGGTTCAACGTCATTTGGTTACGGTATAATCCCCAATGCTGAGGTCTTCGGCCCGCCCACGCAGCTCCACACTGTTGCCTATCATGCTGTTGTGTATCACTTTGTGCTCTATGTAGCTGCCTGTTTGAATAATACTTCTGCTAATAACGCTTTTGCTCACCTGCGTGTTGTTGCCCACCGAAACGTGCGGCCCAATCACCGAGTTTTTCACTACTGCGTTTTCGCCTATATAACACGGCGGTATCACAATTGAGTTCTCTATCTTGGCAGATGCCGACACCAATTGCTCATCGTCTATAAACTCCAGCATGCGGGCATTGGTGTCCACCGTTACGTCCTTGTTGCCACAGTCCAACCACTCTTGCACGGGGGCAGGATACAACCTACGGCCTTGGTTTTTCATATTTTCCAAGGCATTGGTAAGCTGGTATTCGCCTTTGTCTTTGATGTCGTTGTCTATCAAATACTGCAATTCCTTTTTCAAATAGGCACCATCCTTAAAGTAATAGATACCAATGATAGCCATATCGGAAACAAAAGTCGAGGGTTTTTCGACAAACTCCGTGATATGCCCGTCGGCATCGGTCTTGATTACGCCAAAGGCTGATGGGTCGTCCACGCGTTTTACCCAAATGGCCCCGTCAAGCTCCGTATCCACGGCAAAGTCGGCCTTGAAGAGCGTATCGGCAAAGGCCACCGTCACGTTTCCTTCCAACGACGGCGAGGCGCACAAAATGGCGTGGGCCGTGCCCAAAGCTTCTTCTTGGTAATAAATGGAGCCCTTGGCACCCAGTTTCTCGGCCAAAGCCACCAACTGTTTTTCCACGGCTGCGCCGAAAGACGGGTGGATGATAAAGGCCACCTCGTCGATGGTGGCACCGCTCATGGCACCGATGCTTTCCACCAAACGTTGTACGATGGGCTTTCCGGCTATGGGAATCAAGGGCTTCGGAACGGTCAATGTATGTGGGCGCATCCTTTTGCCCAAACCCGCCATGGGAACGATTATTTTCATCGAATATAGGTTTCTACGTTGTTGTATTTCTGTTCTCGTTGCAAAGGGTAAATATGAAATAGGAAATGTGAAATATGAAACAGGCTATTTTTTGTTTCTCATCTATCATTTCATATCTCACATTTATTTCACTCCCGTGTGGCCGAAGCCGCCGGTGCCGCGCTCGCTTTCGGCCAGTTCTTCGGTTAGCTCAAAGGTAGCCCGGGTATATTGGGCCACCACCATCTGCGCGATGCGGTCGCCGTGGTTTACGGTAAAAGCCTCTTGCGATAGGTTTACCAAAATCACGCCCACTTCGCCCCGGTAATCGGCATCGATAGTGCCGGGGCTGTTGAGCACCGTAATACCCGATTTAAAGGCCAAGCCGCTGCGCGGGCGCACTTGCGCCTCGTAGCCGCCGGGCAGCTCCATAAACAATCCGGTAGGGATGAGCTTGCGCTCCAACGGTTGCAGGGTAACGGGCGATTCCAAATTCGCCCTCAAGTCCACACCCGCGGCATCCGCCGTGGCATAAGCCGGGGCCGGATTGTTGGAACGGTTGATGATTTTTACAATTGCCATAAGTGGCAAAGATACAATTTTTGGTTGCGAGTTATGGGTTGGCGGGTTGCGAGTTGATATAGTCAAGAAAAGGGCTTTTTGTGGCCATATCAAATACTATACAACCAAGAAAGTGCGGTTTCTTGGTGGAAGTTTTGGTAAAACATCGGTAGGATACATGTGAAAATCCAACAATCACCCTAATCCAATAAATCCTAATCGGCTTTCCCCATTTTTTTCACCAAATCAGGCAGGTGCCTTAGTGCGGCCATTTCGCGCCATTTGTTGCGGGCCTCGTCGGCAGGGGCACCGAAGTAGGTTTTGCCGCCTTCCAACGATTTGGAAACGGCAGAGGTAGCCAGTATTACGGCCTTTCTGCCGATGGTAAGTTCTTTGTTCACGCCCACTTGGCCCCACATTATCACCTCGTCTTCCACCACGGTTTTGCCGGCAATGCCCACTTGGGCGGCGATAAGTACATGCTTGCCCAGCACGGCACCGTGGGCTATATGCACCAAATTGTCCAACTTGGTGCCTTGGCCGATAACGGTATCGCCGGTGGCACCACGGTCAATAGTGCAGCAAGAGCCAATTTCCACGTCGTTTTCAATGATTACGCGGCCAGCGGTGGGCATTTTTTCGTAATGATAGTCATCGCCAGCACGGGTTTTGAAGAAAAACGCGTCGCCGCCGATAACCGTGTTGGGGTGGATGATCACGTTGTCGCCGATAATGCAGTGGTCGCAAATGGTCACGTTGGCATGTATCAGGCAGTTTTTGCCGATAACGCTGTGATTGCCTATTACTACGCCCGGTTGCAAATGCGTGCCTTCGCCGATAACCGCCGTGGGGCTGATGTTTTGGTGCGACGGCTCGAACGGACGGAAACGGCGCAGCAGCTTGGTGAAATCGCTGAAAGGATTGGAGGAAATAATTAACCCCTTGCCTTCGGGCACCCTCACATCCGGCTTGTCGATAATGATAACAGAGGCTTCCGAATCGAGGCTGCGGTCATAATATTTATGGAAATCCACGAAAGTCAGGTCGCCCGGCTGCACTTTATGGATAACGTTGATGCCCGTAATAATGGTATCGGGGTTTCCTACAAATTCACGTCCGAGAAATGCAGCAAAGTCCCGCAGGGTAAAGGATTCAGGTAAGGTCATGTAGCGGAATGATAACTCATCGCAAAATTACGTAAAATAATCGTAAACAGCCTGAAAAGGGTTGCCTTAAGGCGTAAAGTTACGGGTTACGAGTTACGGGTTACGAGTTGTGTTATGTGTTTTTTTGGTCACAGTCAATTTTTGAATTTTAAATTTTTAGTCATCCCCAACTCGTAACCCGTAACTCGTAACCCGTAACGCTTCAGCCCTTCTCCCTACCCACTATGGTAAAGCCCAGCGTGTACATCACAAAGAAATGGCCCTTGTGGATGCCCGGCCGTTGGCCGAACTCGAAACGCTGGTGCATGTTGAAATTGCTCCACTGCCAGCCTACGCGCCAGCCGATGTTGCGCGGCTTGGGCATTTCCAGCACGTACTCGTTGCCCGCCACTTGCAGGTTTGCTATGCTGGGGAAACCGTACATCACATCCACCATAAACTGGTTTTGCTGCACCACCCGGCGGATGCCGTAATCGCGTATTTTGATAGCGGTGCGGGCCTTGCGCCCCCAACTGATGCCGCCGAACACGGCATAGCTGCTTGCCATGGTGTAGTGGTCGTCTTGGTAGGTGGTGCCGGTGCCTTCCACTGTTAGTGGCACCTTGCCGGTACCCTCCACGGGCATTATATAATATTGCCCGCCCGCCCGCAGGCTGAAAAAGCGGCGGTAGCTGATGGGTATGTAAGCATACTCGGTATATTGCCAGTAGTAGCCGATGTTGAGCTGCGTGAGGTTGAACTTGAGGTTGCGGCGGCGTTCTTTGTCCACGGCATTCCATTCAAATACCGCCTCGCCGTACATAAAGGGCAGCAACTTGTTTTCGCTCATTTTGTTTTCGTTCTTTTTCGCTTCGAAAAAGCGGAAATCATAATAGCTGCCCCGGTACAACGCCTCTATGTTGATGCGCGGGTGCGGGTTGATGTTGAGCTGTATGCCTGCATGCAACGGAAAATTGCCCATAGACCAATCCAATCCCAATATATCCAGGTGTACCTTAAACTTCTTGAACCCGTACGGGTCGTCGTAAATGTAGTTGTAGCTTATCTGGTAGTCGCTGCTGTTGTTGCGCTGGGCAAACGAGGAGCTTGCCAGTAGTATCATCAACAAAAAGGTAGCCAAGTGCCTCATAAACGGGGAGATTGCGGTGTATCCGTAAAATTCCCACCGTTTTCGCTTTGGCGAAATACCTAATACTACGGAAAACTTACCCGTAGTGGTGGGGATGGATTAGGGGTAATTGTGGATGTATAGTATATTTGGTTAACGATTACCAACTATACCCGCCATGATTAAGAGGATTACCATTAAAAATTTCCGCAGCTTAAAGGACGTGACCGTTGATTTGGAGAACGTAAACCTCTTTATCGGCCCCAACAACTCTGGGAAGAGTAATTTTTTTAAGGCGTTGGAGTTTTTGAGTGATTTTCGGTTGGAGCAGGAACATTTGTTTGATACCGAGTTTTATAATTATTGTTTTAATAAAGTTGAGCCAAAAGTTAAGGCTAAAGGGGCTCCTCCAATTGAGATTACAGTCATTTCAGAAGGAGATAGGAAAACTTATTGCTATACACTTGTGCTATTTAAGTTAAATAAAACTTATTTGGAGTCTCAATATTGTGAGTTTTGGGGAGTTTTGGCTGATAATAACTTAACTAATAGCTCTTCTTTTGATTTTTTTGATTTCCGTAACTTGACTGAAATATTTGTTGATTTTAAACTCAGGTCTAGCAATATTCGTCTTCAGGAATTTAAAGGAATTGAAAACAGAAGAATCCTTTTTGGAGACAACGTTGGCAATAATTTTTCTGTTTTTAATCACGTAGGAAGAGTATCTATAATAAGTGACTCGCAAACTCCCATACATTTTGATAGCGAGGGGAGTGTAAAAGATATTTTTGACGACTCAGTGATAAATATCCTAGACAACTTTACAATTAATGCTCCAGACCCTGAGTTAATGAAGCTTCCTTATGTATTTACACTGAGAAGGGCTAAACATGATCACGAGCTTGATGGCGACATAGGGAATTTTGTGGGATTTATTGAAAGAATGCGAGATGACAATCCGGAGGTGCCTCAAAAAATAGTGGATAGTTTTAGACAATACTTTCCAGATACTGAGCGTATAGTCCTTTCTCTCCAAAATCCTAAAGTATCTCGCAAAGAAGCTCAAGAACAAACTAATTACATAGCCAAAAAATTTGGCCTGCTAAATGATAAAGGCATCACCTACTGGTCTGACGAACTCTCCGACGGCGTACTATACTTCCTTGCATTATTAGCTATCATCCACCAGCCCAACCCTCCAAAACTCATTATGCTGGAAGAGCCGGAAAAGGGCATCCACCCGAGGCGCATACACGAGGTAATAGATTATATCTTCCAATTAGCGGAAAGCAAAGGAATACAAGTGATATTGAGCAGCCACAGCACTTATGTCGTGGATGAGTTTAAGGATATCCCAGAAGCGGTTTTCGTATTCGATAAGGAGGGTGCGGAAACCAAAATCAAAAATTTGCAAAGGGATGTAATCGAGCCTTCACACGCAAAATCAGAAGAAACAGGAACGCCTAAAATAAACTATACTCGCTCCCTAGGAACCCATTGGGCAGTAGGATTTATAGGAGGGGTTCCGGAATGAAGAAGCTCGTATTCACCCATTTTTGTGAAGATATAGCCATGCGTATCTTCCTCGAAAAAGCTTTAGACCAACTTCCCAAACACATAGGGGCTGATGTCAAGTTTGAACATCGGGAGAATCGGAGAATCCCAATACCTGCAAATCGTGAAGAGGTGGAGTCGAAATTTGCCGAAGCTGCGATTAAAGTGTTTCAAGATAGGGAGGTGAACCTCTTTATTGTGGGGATGGACTATGACGATTCCGATAGAAAAAGATTTGAAGAGAAGCATGCATACTTTAAAAACCAACTTTCCAGCAATCATCAGCCAAATACTTTGATACTATTGCCAGTACAAGCGATAGAGCATTGGTTGTGCTATTTGAAACAAAAAACGGATGACCCACAAGGCACCAGAAATGTTTCGTTGGAAGGAAAAGAGAGAAGGCAAGCAAAGATTGAGATCTATGGTTCACCCAAAGTTTCCGTTCCAAAATGCACGGAAGCCGTAAATAAACTCACTGAAAGCATAGACTTCGATTGGCTTCGCAACCGCTCCCATAGTTTCAACCATTTTTATAGGCAGATAGAACCTATTATGAAAGCAATGTGACTTTATACCTCCCAAGGGTAGTCCACCCAATCCCAATTTTTTGCACTTTTGTACATTGCCTTTCTATCCTCAACCTATGAAGAAATACATTTTATTGCTGGTGGCGTGCTGTTGCACCGTGTGGGCAAGCGCACAAACCACGCCCGCCAAGCCACAGGCCCAGCCTATCGTTATCACGGGGGCGGTAGTCCACATCGGCAACGGGCAGGTCATCGAGAACGGCTTCGTGCATTTCGATAAGGGCAAAATAGTGGCCGTGGGGCCGCAAAGCGTTTACCAAACGGTGGCGGGCGCCAAGGTGATAGTCGCCAACGGCAAACACGTATATCCGGGCTTTATTGCCGCCAACACTACCTTGGGCCTTACCGAAGTGGATGCCGTGCGCCCCACCCGCGATATGAACGAGGTGGGCGACCTAAATCCGAACGTGCGCTCCATCATAGCCTACAACACCGATAGCAGGATTACGCCCACGCTGCGCTTCAACGGCATTTTGCTGGCCGAGGTGTCGCCGCAGGGCGGCCGCATCCCCGGCTCGTCGTCCGTAGTACAACTGGATGCGTGGAACTGGGAGGATGCCGCCTACAAAACCGATGCGGCCATACACCTCAATTGGCCCGCCATGTACCGCCGCACGGGCTGGTGGGCAGAGCCGGGCCCCGTGGAGCAGAACAAGGAGTACGACGGCAACATCGAAAAGCTGCGCGATTACTTCAGCGAGGCCAAGGCTTATGCCCAGTTGGACAAGCCTGCCACGGTAAACCTGAAATTCGAGGCGATGAAGGGCTTGTTCGACAAGAGCAAGAAGCTGATGGTGCACGTAGATGGCAGCCGAGAGATATTGCACGCGCTCGATTTCAAGAAACAATTCGATTTGGATGTGGTTATAGTAGGTGGCTCCGATAGCTGGATGGTGGCCAAGCAACTGAAGGAATTTAACGTGCCCGTGCTGTTGGGCAACGTACATGCCCTGCCCGGCGCGCCCGAAGAAGACATTGACATGCGCTACAAGCTGCCATACCTGCTGCAAAAGGAGGGTGTGTTGGTGGGCCTCACCATTTGGGGCAGTTGGGAGCAGCGCAACCTGCCGTTCCATGCCGGTACCGCCGCCGCTTACGGGTTGACCAAGGAGCAGGCATTGGCCACCATATCGCTCAATACCGCCAAAATACTGGGCATCGACTCGCAAACGGGTTCTCTGGAAGCGGGCAAGGATGCCAATTTGTTCATTTCTGCCGGCGATGCGCTGGACATGCGCACCAACTTGGTGGAAGCGGCGTTTATACAAGGGCGCGAAGTGGTACTGGACGATCACCAACAGGAGCTTTACAACAAATTCAAGACTAAATATTCCGACCAATGATACTGGTATTGGAGAAAGAATTCGAGCGGCTGGAGAAGCAGCGGAGGGATTTGCTGAACCAAGTGCGCGGGCTGGCCAACGTGCAGCAAACCTGGCGGCCGGGGCCCGACCAATGGTCGATTCTGGAAGTGTTCGTACACCTGATGACCGCCGAACGCAACGGCCTTACCTACATGACCAAGAAGGTGCAGGGCATTGACGAACTGGAGAAAGGCGGCATCACATCCGACCTACGGTTGGCGTTGTTGAACAGCTTTTTGCGCCTGCCCGTAAAATACGAAGCCCCCACGGCGGCCCAGTTCCAGCCAAGGGAGTATTATGATTTCAAGCAAATAGAGGCCGAGTGGAACGAGCTGCGCCAAGAGTGGCGGGAGTTTTTGGATGAGTTTGACAAGGACTCTGCCGAAAAACTCCTTTTTAAACACCCTATTATGGGCCGCTTCAACCTAGAGCAAACCCTGCGCTTCATCTACGAGCACGTGGACCACCACAAAGCGCAACTGCGCCGCATACAGGAGCATCCTGATTTTAAGCTGGCTTGATGTGTTGACCACGGAAAACACGGAAAAGGCACGGAATTATATTAGCCGCGCAATCGGTATAAACTTCTCAAAAACCTTTTCGGTGTGCGGGGCATCCACTAGTTCGGGGGTGAGGTCTTGCCCGGCCCAGTGCTCGTAGTGCTTGCCGTTGCGCCAAAGGCGGCTATTGGTTACGTCGTAAATCAACCCGTTGTAGGCAATCCAAACCTCGTCCCTGTCTTGCCCGTTTCGCAGGGCCAGTTGCCGTTTGGTGTACTCGGGCAAGGAGTCTGGGCTACTCACAGCAAACCTTTTTGCAGCAGATACTCGGCTATCTGCACGGCGTTGGTGGCCGCGCCCTTGCGCAGGTTGTCGCTCACTACCCACATATTCAGGGTGTTCGGTTGGCTCTCATCGCGGCGGATACGGCCCACAAAAACCTCGTCCCTGTTATGGGCATGGATTAGCGGCATGGGGTATTGTAGGTTCTTCACATCGTCCACCACGGCCACGCCGGGTGCCGCCTCTAATATGGAACGCACCTCTGCCAAATCGAAATCGCGTTCAAACTCCACGTTCACCGCCTCGCTGTGGCCGCCCATAACGGGTATGCGCACCGTGGTGCTGGTTACACGGATGCTGTCGTCGCCCATAATCTTACGGGTTTCGTTCACCATCTTCATTTCCTCTTTGGTATAGCCATTGTCCAAAAACACGTCTATTTGCGGTATCACGTTCAGGTCTATGGTATAGGCATAAGCCTTGTTGCCGATATATTCCTCGCCCGCAAAGGCTGCTTGGCGCTCGCCCTGCAGTTGGTCCACCGCCTTCACGCCCGTTCCCGTAAC
>CAYYZT010000037.1:0-1470 GCA_964476015.1 uncultured Chitinophaga sp. | reverse complement strand
CGGATTGGTAGGTGCTTACCACCACGCGTTTTATTTTGTAGCGTTGGTGCAGCGGTTGCAGGGCCACCACCATTTGTATGGTACTGCAATTGGGGTTGGCTATAATTTTATCCTCCTTGGTAAGCACGTGGGCGTTTACCTCCGGCACCACCAGTTTGTTGGCGGGGTTCATGCGCCATGCACTGCTGTTGTCGATAACCGTAATGCCCGCATCGGCAAACTTGGGGGCCCACTCCAACGAAGTGCTGCCACCTGCCGAAAACAGGGCCAGCGCGGGTTGGGCGGCAATGGCATCCGTCGCGCTTACAATCTTGTAGTCTTTTCCCTTGAAATGCACTTCCTTGCCAATCGATTTCTCGGAGGCAACAGGTATCAGTTCGGTAACGGGGAAGTTGCGCTCAGCCAGCACTTCCAGCATTTTGGTGCCTACCAGCCCGGTGGCGCCCACAACGGCTACTTTCATGGGAATAAAGGGGATTTACCCGCAAAGATAATGCGGTTTAGCGGTATACGCCGAAAAATCGGTTAACGGTGTTGCTTGAAAAGCGGCATAAAATGCCAAGCCCCGAAAAGCAAGGTAAGCGCAACATTTTTAAAGGAAAGGTGTGGTTTCATTTTCGGGTGCCAAAAGAAGAACGAGGCCTCTATTACATGGATGGAAAGCACCACCAGCGCACCATAAACAAACAGCACGTGTACCAAAGTTTTTTCTGGTTGCAGGGCCGCCCATATGGCGATGCCCCAAAGGGCCAAAGAGCTGATAATGCCGAATGCTTTCATGCTACGTGTGCTTGTTTTACCAGTTCCACCGGGCGGTGTTGGTTGATGATGTTGTATAACTCTTCCGGTATCACTTCCAACTCGTTGAGCGGATAGCGGTAGTGTTGTGCCGTGGGCGCGCCGGTAGGTTGGTAGATAAAGGTAAGATCGTGCTTGCGGGCAAATTTCTCGATGCGTACTTCCTTTATCCCTGCCCAAGGCATATCCATCCACGCATTTTTGATGCCTTTGGGCGAAACGACAAAGGCCGTTTTCCCGGCTTTTTTGCCGAAGTCTCGCCATTGCATGAAGAGGTAGATGCCGGGCAACAGCGCAAACACGACGAGCATTAAGCTCACGAATGCCAAAGCCACCAGTGCAAGCGTAATGTACAGCAGCTTGTTAAAGCTTGCCATATAATCCGATGCGTTGCGGTATTTTATTTCAACGGTATCCATGCGTTATAGCTTGCCCTCGTCGGCATAGCTAAAGTAGCCGTTTTCAGTGATAATGAGGTGGTCCAGCACGGGTATTTCCAGTAGTCTGCCCACCTCCACCATCCGTTTGGTCATCACATCGTCTTCGCGGCTGGGCTTGATGTTGCCCGAAGGGTGGTTATGGGCCAGTATTACGCCGGAGGCCAACAACTCCAAGGCTTTCTTGAAGATAATCTTCGGGTCGGCCACGGTGCCGTTTACCCCGCCGGAGCTA
>CAYYZT010000036.1:13023-15204 GCA_964476015.1 uncultured Chitinophaga sp. | reverse complement strand
GATAATAGTCTCATAGTGGGTAGGTTTATACGTTCAATATAAAAATACAAAACCGGAAGCCAATATTACTGCGCCACCAATTTGCCCAAGGCAATGTTAAGCGCCCTACGGGTAAGGTGCAGGTGGCCGCCGGGCAGTTGGTCCAGCTCTACCAAGCCATTGCGTATGGTGGTGGATATATCGTGGAAAATGGCCTCGTCCGTTACCTCTATCTCGGTTTTCTGCATGAGGTAGGCAAACACGCGGGCCATACCGCAGTTGGCTATAAAGTCAGGGATAAGGCTCAATTTGCCGTCCACATACTCCGTGTTGTCGCCAAAAAACACGTCGCTTTCCTTAAACGGCACATTGGCCCCACTGCTGATAACTTGGCAGCCTGCGGCGGCTAGCCGGTCCACATGCTCGCGGGTAACGAGCCTGCTGGCCGCGCCTGGGATGAAAATATCGGCGGGCACGTCCCAAATACGTTGGTTCACTTCCTCGTAGGGGATTAGATGTTCCGCTATCAGCTTGTTCTGTTTACGGTTGAGGAACAGCTCTTTTACCTGCTCAAAGCCCAAGCCCTCGTTGCTGATGATGCCTCCTTCGCGGTCGATGATGCCCACTATCTTCACGCCGTTTTGGGCCAAATAATAGGCCGCGGCCCCGGCCACATTGCCCCACCCTTGTATAATGGCGGTTTTACCCGCCAAACTGCTGCTGTGGAACAGCTCGTAATAGTGGCGCACCGATTCGCATACGCCGTAGCCGGTAATCATATCGGCCACCAGTATCTTTTTGGAAATATCGGGAGAGAAACGGGGGTCTTCAATCTTTTTGGAAACGCCCTGCCGCAACTGGCCTATGATGTGGATTTTCTCTTTCTGGTTGGCGTGGAAGTGGCCCGTTACGATGCCTTCTTGCGGGTGCCAAAGGCCATAGTCTTCGGTGATGGGTATTACGTCGTGTATCTCGTCCACGTTCAGGTCGCCGCCGGTGCCGTAGTAGTTTTTAAGCAAGGGTATAACGGCCTGCAACCAACGGTTGAGCACCTCGTTTTTACGCGGATCGGCAGGGTCGAAGTTGATGCCCGACTTGGCACCCCCGATGGCCGGGCCCGATACGGTGAATTTTATCTCCATCACCTTCGCCAGCGATTCCACCTCGCTGCGGTCCAAACCTTTGCGCATGCGTGTTCCGCCGCCCGCCGCCCCACCGCGCAGGGAGTTGATTACCACCCAGCCCTCGGCATCGGTATAGGGGTCTTTCCATTCAAAAACCACTTCGGGCTTTTTGCTCTTGTATTGGTCCAGTAGGGCATCCATGCGGGTTGCGTTGTTTACCCCAAAGGTAAAAAAGTATGCAGAAGTAACCTTATTGCCGCTTAATGGGCAGGTAGATGTGGAACGTGGCCCCTTCGCCCGGCTCGCTGGTGGCGGCAATGAAGCCGTGGTGGTTGTCCATTATTTTTTTGCAGATGGCCAGTCCGATGCCCGTACCGTCATAGGCATCCCTGCCGTGCAGGCGTTGGAAAAGCATAAAGATGCGTTCGCTATATTCCGGCTTAAAACCGATGCCGTTATCGGCCACGGTAATGTGGTAGTAGCTGGGGGCCACATCCAATGCGGTGGCGGGCACCTCGTTCCAATTTACCTTTTCGCAGGTAATGTTCACCACGGGTTTTTCGCCCGGCTTGGCAAATTTGATGGAGTTGGAAATGAGGTTGCCGAACAATTGCTCTATCTGGAAAGAAATCAGTGGTAGTTGGGGCAGTGCCGACCAGTTGACTTCGGCACCTTTTTCCGCTATCAGTTCGCTCAGGTCCTCGGTTACTTTTGTCAATACCTGGTTCAGGTCGGTCTGTTCGAAATGCTTATCGCTTGTGTTGGTGCGGGAAAACTCCAACAGGTCGTGAATGAGCATCTGCATCCTTGCCGAAGACTTTTCGATACGGGCGAAATAGTCAGCACCCTTTTCCGATAGGTTTTTGGCTTCGCCGTCCAAAATGCGGCTTACAAAGGTCTGTATCTTGCGTAGCGGCTCCTGCAAGTCGTGGCTGGCCACGTAGGTAAACTGTACCAATTCGCTGTTCGATTTCAGCAGGGCTTCGTTCTTCAGCCGTAGCTCCTCGGTGCGCTCTTCCACCTTGCGGGCCAGCTCGTCGCCAAACAGTTTGCGGTCGTGTATATCGGTACTGGTGCC
>CAYYZT010000036.1:2497-13013 GCA_964476015.1 uncultured Chitinophaga sp. | reverse complement strand
GCCCACCCAAAAAGTAATGTCGCCCTTATCGTCTTTTTGGGGCACGGCCCGGCTCAGTTGCCAGCGGTACTCGCCATCGTGCCTGCGAAAACGGTGCTCATAATGGAAATCCTTGCCTGTGGCCACGGATTTCTGCCAAAGCTCTATGTTCTTTTTGCGGTCGTCAGGATGCACAATCTGTATCCATCCTTCGTTGAAAACCTGCTCCTCGGTCAATCCGGAATAATCAAAAACAGACTGGCTAAAGTAGTTCAGCTGCCCATCAGGGTTGGCCGTCCATATCATTTGGGGCATTACCTTGGCCAGCATACGGAATTTTTGCTCGCTGTTGCGCAGGGCCTTTTCGGCCTCGATGCGCTCGGTAATGTCGATAATAATGTTGAGCGCGCCTATAACCTTTCCGTCGTTGTCATGAATGGGGCGCGGATTGGCCAATACGTGCCGTTGGGTGCCATCCGGCCTTACTATGTACACCTCGGCATGTATGGATTTGTTCTGTTGGAACGCTTTGGCCATGGCGCAATCCTTCAGTGCCACCTCGGTTCCGTCCAGCTCCAGCAGTTGATGGGCCCCGCACCATTTTTCCTCCCCTATTATGGGCTTGCGGCCCCAAAGCACGGCAGCCTCTTGGTTGTACAGGTTTACATATCCTTCCGCATCAATGGTATATACCGCCGCCGGAAGGTTATCTATCAGTTCCCGATAGCGTTTTTCGGCCACTTCGCTGGCCTGGCGGGCCAGTACCTTTTCGGTAACGTCGTAAACCGTAACAAAGATGCCCGAAATGTGGCCGTTGGTTTCCGTTAACGGGGCATACTCAAAATCGAGGTAGTGCTTGTTCAAACCCCTGCCGGGGGCATTTATCCATGCCAAGGCTTCCTTTTCTTGGTGGGGCTGCCCGGTACTGATTACCCGCCTGAGCAGTTCGGGAAACTTTTGGTCGTTCAGTTCCGGAAAAATGTCCAACAGCTTTTGGCCTTGTACCTCCTCCAATTTCCGGTTCCACAAACCGTTCAGCAAAGTTTCGTTGGCCAGTTCAATCACAAAATCCGGCCCTTTGAAAATGGTCATCGCTATGGGAGAGCGCATTACCAAGTCCCTAAACTGATTTTCACGCTGGGCCAATGCTTTTTTGGTAAGCACCTGTGCGGTAATGTCGTTGGCTACCACTATCACGCTGTCCACACTTCCGTCTTCCAGCATTACGGGGTGGTATACAAAGTTGAAATACGTGGTTTCGTACACGCCTCCCCTTTTAAGGGGCACTTCAAACTCGTATCCGTAAAAGGGTTTGCCGGTTTGGAATATCTCTTTGAAAATGGGCGATACCGCCTCCCTTACCTCGGGCAACGATTCGTACAAGGGTTTGCCTACAAACTGTTCCTCGGTGCGGTCTATAATGTTGAGGTAGGCTTGGTTGGCCATTTCGGCCACCAGATTTTCGCCTTGCAGTATGGTAATGCCCACAGGAGCATGCGTAACTACTTTTTTGAACTTGTTTTCGCTTTCCTCGGCCTTTTCTTGGGCAGAAGTTTTGGCCGCGGTAAGCTGGTCAACCTTGTCCACCAACACCGATATGGTCATCTGCAAATCGTGCTTCTGCTTTGGGGTACCGTCGTCCATCGCTCAATAATTTAAAACAAACGCCGCCCTTGACGGACGAAATACATTGTCCTGAAAATCCAGTGCCAAAATGTGCGCTATCGCTTCTTTGAGCTGTGCAAAACTGTTGGGTTTCTGCAAATAATAGTTGGCCCCGAGGTTGTACACCAAATCGAGCGAGCGCTTGTCTGACGATGTAGAACAAACAACTACCGGAATTGTTTGGAAACGGGGCGTAGTGCGTATCTCTTCCAGGCACTCGAAGCCGTTTCTCAAAGGCATGTTCAGGTCAAGAAAAAGTATATCGGGCAGCGTGGCTGCGGCATGGAGCTTGGCCAGTAGCTCCAGCCCGTCTTTGGCGGTGGCGAGGTCAATGCTGTCATCAATTTCCCTTAGCGCGTCCTCAAATAGCATTTGGTCGTCAGTATCGTCGTCGGCTAGAAACACTTGTCCTACCGGTTGTTTGTTCTCGTTTCCCTTCATAGTTTTCGCTCTGCAATAGGTAAATTTAATAATTGCCCGTGGCATTTTCAATTTTCCATATACCTATAGCGTTTGTGCCTTTGGATAGATGAACCAATAATTCGCTACCTTTGTGTTTACAGTAAATCCATTACATGAATTATAATACCCAGCGCGGCCGGTTGGAAATGACCGAATATGGCCGCAACGTACAGCGGATGGTGGAATACCTCCTTTCCATAGAAGACGACAAAAAACGCAACGACCAGGCCAAAATAGTGATAGAACTGATGGGCCAGTTGAACCCACACTTGAAGAACGTGGAAGATTTCCGCCACAAGCTTTGGGACCATATCATTATCATGTCCGACTTTAAGCTTAACGTGGAAAGCCCGTATCCCATGCCCGAGCGGGAGAAAATCTTCGCCAAACCGAAACGCATCCCTTACCCACAAAGCGAGTTCAAGCACCGCCACTACGGCAAAAACATCGAGACCTTGATTGAGAAGGCCAAAGCGATGGAAGAGCCGCAAAAGCAACAGGAGTTTGCCGAAGTGATAGGCAACTACATGAAACTGGTACACACCAACTGGAACAACGAGACGGTGAACAACATAGTAATCATGGAAGACCTGGCCCGCATGAGCGGCGGCGAGCTGAGGTTGGACGACGAAACCAACCTAGACCTGCTAGCCAAAGAAAAACGCCACACGGGCGGTTTCCAGCAGCGCGATGGCGAACGGGGCGGCTTCAAGCACAAAAAAGGCAAGCACCAACAAAGCGGCCAGCCAAGGCACAACAAAAACTTCAAACCACGCCATAAAAAATAAACCCGCATGGATACTTTCGAGGTTGTTGGGGGGCGCAAGCTAAAAGGCGAAATTACACCCCAAGGAGCTAAGAACGAGGCACTGCAAATACTTTGCGCCGTGCTGCTTACCCCAGAAAAGGTGACCATAAGCAATGTGCCCGACATTGTGGACGTGAACCACCTCATCGACATCCTGGGCGATATGGGCGTAACGATTACCCGCGAATCGGCGGGCACGTTTACCTTCCAAGCCAAAAACGTAACACCCGACGTGATGCTCACCGAGCAGTTCCGCAAGAAAGCGGCCAGCCTGCGCGGTTCCATCATGATTATGGGGCCCATGTTGGCGCGTTTCAAGCAGGCTCACATACCCCGCCCCGGTGGCGATAAAATAGGCCGTCGCAGGCTCGATACGCACTTTATCGGCTTCGAAAAACTGGGTGCCAAATTCAACTACGACCCTGAAAGCTATATGTACAACGTGGATGCCAGCGAGTTGCGGGGCACGTATATGTTGCTGGACGAGGCATCGGTTACCGGTACTGCCAACGTGGTAATGGCGGCGGTATTGGCCAAGGGCAAAACCACCATCTTCAATGCCGCTTGCGAACCCTACTTGCAGCAGCTTTGCAACATGCTGGTGCGCATGGGTGCCAAAATTGAGGGCATCGGCTCCAACCTGTTGCATATAGAGGGCGTGGAATCGCTCGGCGGCACCACGCACCGCCTGTTGCCAGATATGATCGAGATTGGCTCCTTTATCGGCCTTGCCGCCATGACGGGCAGCAACATTACCATCAAAGATGCGGGCGTGGAGCATTTGGGCATTATCCCGGATACGTTCCGCCGCTTGGGCATCCATTTCGATATTGTGGGCGACGACATTGTGGTACACGAGCAAGACCACTACGAAATACAGACCTTTATCGACGGCTCCATCATGACCATTGCCGATGCGCCGTGGCCGGGCTTTACGCCCGATTTGCTCAGCATTGTGCTGGTTGTGGCCACACAGGCCAAGGGCACGGTGCTCATCCACCAAAAAATGTTCGAGAGCCGTTTGTTCTTTGTGGACAAGCTAATCGATATGGGCGCGCAAATAATCCTTTGCGACCCGCACCGGGCATCGGTGGTAGGCATCAACAAGGCTTACCCGTTGCGCGGCATCTCCATGAGCTCGCCAGACATACGCGCGGGCGTGGCATTGCTCATCGCGGCCCTTTCGGCCAACGGCACCAGCCGCATACACAACGTGAACCAGATTGACCGCGGCTATCAAAACATAGATGGCCGCCTGAACGCGCTGGGGGCAAAAATTAAGCGCATATAACAGAACGGATAACACACATGCTGAAGATAGGCGTTTTGGGGGCAGGGCATTTGGGGCGTATACACCTAAAGCTCTTGAAACAGATTGAGGGCTACGAGTTGGCGGGCTTTTACGACCCCGACGACACCCATGCCAACAAGGCCGTGGCCGATTACGGTGTGCGCCGTTTTGCCACGGAAGAGGCACTGCTGAAAGCCGTGGACGTGGTGGATATTGTAACGCCCACCGTTACCCACTTCGAGCCGCAAGGGCCATAAAGCGCACCAAGCACGTTTTTATAGAAAAACCCGTAACCGCCACCGCCGCCGAGGCCGCCAACCTGATAGCCCTGGCCGCCGAGGCCGGCGTAAAGGTGATGGTAGGCCACGTGGAGCGTTTCAACCCCGCATTTTTGGCGGTGAAGGACCGTACCGTAAGCCCTATGTTCATAGAGGCGCACCGCTTGGCGCAGTTCAACCCGAGGGGCACCGATGTATCGGTAATACTGGATTTGATGATTCACGACATTGACATCATCCTGAGTTTGGTAAAGGCAAACGTGAAGCGCATCAGTGCCAGCGGGGTGGCCGTTATCAGCCGTAACCCCGATATAGCCAATGCCCGCATAGAGTTCGACAACGGCTGTGTGGCCAACATTACGGCCAGCCGCATCAGCATGAAACAGATGCGCAAAATCCGCCTTTTCCAGCCCAACAATTACCTAAGCATCGATTTGCTGGAAAAGAAGACGGAAGTGTTTACCCTCTCCAACGACCCGCCTACCGAAGAAAGCCCTGCGCTGGAGCTGGAAACGGGTATTTCGGGCGAAACGAAGTATATTCGTTACGAGGAGCCGACAGTGGGCGAGGTAAATGCCATTAAAATGGAGCTGGAACTGTTCCGCGATGCCATCAACAACGATACCGAGCCGCCCGTGACCCTTACCGCCGGATACCACGCCTTGGATGTGGCCTTGCAGGTGATGAAAAAAATAGAAAAAAATACCTTGGGCATGGTACAATAAACACGCCCGCAATCCATTAAGAATTTAAGCTTGAAACCGTACCTGCCATATCTGTTGCTGTTGTTGCTGGCCTTCTCCTGCAAGCCGGGCGACGACGAAATACCAGCCTACATACACGTACCGGCTTACGAGGTATTTACCACCGCCCCCAGCCAAGGCAGCACCTCTCATAAAATAACCGATACGTGGGTGTACGTAAATGATGAGCTACAAGGTATATACCAACTGCCGGCCACGTTCCCCGTGCTGGCAAGCGGCAACACCAAGGTTACTTTTTCGCCGGGCATCATGGCCAACGGCATCAGCACCACGCGGGTGCAGTATCCTTTTTATACCGATACCATTATGTATGTGGATTTGGTGCCCACGGAAATCGATACGGTGCGCCCCGCCGTTACCTATCGCACCGCCCCTGTTTTTCTGCTGAACGAGGATTTCGAGAACGGAAACGAGTTTGAGAACATACAGCGCATTACCGGCGGCTCACTAGCTTTTGAGGGCATCGCCTGCGGCAAATTTGTGATGGATACCACCCGCAAAACACGCATCCTCTCCAATACCACGTTCCAAGTATCGCAGATTGACGGGGTGTTGTTGTTTATGGAACTCAACTACAAAACCACCCACGTAATGAGGGCGGGCATCATTGTTACCAACTCGCAAGGCTCGGCGGTTATTACCAAGGTAAACATATCGCCGCAGGAAGACTGGAACAAGATATACCTCAACTTTACCCCGGAAATAAACGGCACCTTGGCCACCCGCTTCCGCTTTTTCTTGGAGGTGGATGCCAGCGGCAGCACCAACCCGGTGGAAATGTACATTGATAACGTTAAAATCCTGTTGGAGTAATGCGCGCCCGCACCCGCATCGGCATTACGGTGTATGTGCTGTCCGATGTAATGGCGGCGGCAACTTCCTGGGCGGGCCTGTTCCTCTACCGCAAGCTCAATTTTGATGGCTACACTTGGGAGAACAGCCTGAACGAGCTGTTCGACGACAACTTTCTGCCGGGCGTAATCGGGGTAACGCTGTTTTGGCTCGCCCTGCATTTTATGGCCGGGGCCTATACCGACATTTACCGCAAAAGCCGTTTGTCCGACATTTACGATACCGCGCGGGCCAGCATTGCGGGCACCGTTATCCTGTTTTTCGTGCTGCTGCTGGATGACAACATTTCCAACGATTTTAAAAACTACTACCGCACGCTGGGCATGCTGTTGTTGCTGCACTTTTTGTTTACGGCCGTGGGCAGGCAAACCATATTGGCTTACGCCAAGTGGATGATAAACACGGGCCGCGTGGCATACGATACCATATTGATAGGGAGCGGCGAACGGGGTTGGCAGATATATCAAGACATTAAAAATAGCAAAAAGCGGCTGGGCTACCGTTTTGTGGGCTATGTGGAAACCAACGGCGGCCACCAAAACGACTTGGCCCAAACACTGCCGCTGTTGGGCGATTGGCAGCAACTGGAAAGCATTTTGGCCACTACCACCGTGGATGAGGTGATTATTGCCATCGAGGCCGAGGACCGCAAGAAAATCAACAAGATATTGGATGCCTTGGTAAACCACGAGGTGGTTATCAAAATAACGCCCGGCATGACGGAAATCCTTTCTGGCTCGGTACGGATGAACCACATCATCGGGGCCATCCTTATCGAGATAAACCCGCGGCTGATGCCCGTATGGCAGCAGGTACTAAAGCGGGCGTTGGACATGGTGGTATCGGGCACGGTGCTGCTCCTTATCTGGCCCTTGCTGTTGCTCATTGCCCTTATGGTGAAGCGCAGCTCGCACGGCCCGGCGTTCTATAAGCAAGAACGCATCGGGCTGCACGGGCACACGTTTGTTATCTACAAGTTCCGCTCGATGTACACCGATGCCGAAATGCAAGGCCCGGCCCTGTCTTCCGGCGACGGCGACCCTCGCATTACCCCTTGGGGCAAGATTATGCGCAAGTACCGGTTGGATGAATTGCCCCAGTTCTGGAACGTGCTGAAGGGCGAAATGTCGCTAGTAGGCCCGCGGCCCGAGCGGCAGTTCTTTATCGATCAGATATTGCCCATCGCCCCTGCCTACAAGCACCTGCAAAAAGCCAAGCCCGGCATCACCTCTTGGGGCATGGTGAAATTCGGCTATGCCGACAACGTGGACCAAATGGTGCAGCGTATGAAGTACGACCTGCTGTATATCGAAAATATGTCGCTGGCACTCGATTTTAAGATATTGATTTACACGGTGTTGATACTGGTGCAAGGAAAAGGAAAGTGAGAATTTATATCACCTCCTGTAGCGGGCATTTAAAATAATTTATAAAAGGCTATATTAGTGATTGTGCTGTAACAAGACCCCTTCTTTCTCAACTACAATTAATGCAGGCTGCTTTTAAAAAAATTGAAACTCTTTTTAAAACGGTCCTTCTAATCGGAATAGTAATAGCCGCCTTTGCACTGCCTGTAACCCTCATTTATATCATGGGAGAAGCATATAGGTCTTTACGGATTTATTATGTGGGACAAGAAGAAAAATCGAGTATAGTATCCTGTAATGAAGTGATTATGATAAATCCGGGTAGTGGTAGGACTATAACGACCGTGGAGAAATATTGTATGGTGAAACTACAAAATTGGCCCAAAGAATTTAGAGTGGATGTTGATAGCTGTAGTTTTATCGGCGATAGTCTCAGGTATAGATTTATATGCGAAATGAATGAGGCTACCCTAGTGTATGGAGATACAATATTTGGTCAAGCATACCGTGGCTTAGGAAAATATGTTTTCCTAGTTGGGTGGTATATACTAATGCTTATTCCTATGTTCAGTTATTTCACTAAGGAAGTAAAAAGAAATATTCTAAAAGTATACAATGAAGCGAAAGGTAATTATGCGTTATTGTCCGAGAAGCCTAAAAAATATGTTGTAATATATTACAACATATTTATAGCATACCAACTAATCCCTTCCTTCATGGTGTTATTGATTAGTTGGATTGTATTTATAAAAATCTCTCAAGGTCTTCTACTTGTCGAAAACATTAGTGCGTTTATGTGCGGCCTTGTAATTACAATGTATGTTATTTATCTATTCTTCCTTTCTCCCAAACTAATTTATTGGCTGCATCAATTAAAATATGGGAATAGCGATGTTTTAATTTTCTTAAGGACTTTGATACAAATTATCCTATTCCTGTTATTTGTTATCCCACTCTCTAAATCATTATGGATGGAGAATTTATCCTTCAATCTCACTTGGGATTCGTTTTGGAACTTCTTAGGCTTTGGAATATAACTGGATTAGTCAGGCGTTTCTACTTTGCTATTCCGCTTCAATGGCACATTATTCGCTTATGTTTTAAGCCTTTTTAATCTTAAAACATACCAACATGAGCTATATTACCACCACCGATGCCCATGGCAAAGAAGTAAACCTGCATTATAACGACCTCGGCAGCGGCCGCCCCGTAGTGCTGGTACACGGCTGGCCCAGCAGTAAGGAAATGTTCGATTATCAAACCCTAGCCTTGGCAGAAGCGGGCTTTAGGGTGGTGGCTTACGACCGCCGCGGGTTTGGCCGCTCTTCCAAGCCTTGGGACGGGTACGATTACGATACCTTTGCCGCCGACCTGAAGGCCGTGTTGGAACAGCTAGACCTGCACGACGTAACGCTCGTGGGCTTCTCCATGGGCGGTGGCGAGGTGGTGCGCTATATGAGCCGCTACGGTGGCGAACGGGTATCGAAAGCGGTGCTCATTGGCTCCATCATCCCCTATATGCTGAAAACAAACGACAACCCCGAGGGGGTGCCGCAGGAGGTATTCGATGGTATGTTGAAGAACATCCGTGAAGACCGCATGGCCTTTTTGGACGAGTTCGGCAAGCAGTTTTTCGGCGTAAACTTTATCAACCGCCCCATTAGCGGCCCATCGCTAAAGTACTATGGGCACTTGTGCGAAGTATCTTTGCCACGCGCAATGGAGCAATGCGTAATGGCTTTCGCGGGTACGGATTTCCGCAGCGAAGTGGCGTCATTGCACGTTCCCACTCTTATCATACATGGCGATAGCGACAAAATAGTGCCCAAAGAAGTAAGCAGCGACCGCACCGCCCAAATGATTCCGCACGCCCAATATAAGGTGTACGAAGGCGGTCCGCACGGCATTTTCCATACACATAAAGACCAATTGAACGCCGACCTGATTGCTTTTTTGAGGAAGTAATGCCCCTTTGGCAAAACATTTGCTTTTCCCCACTTTGTACCAACCCGGTTTGACATGAGATTTATTGACAGGTTAAAAAGAATGGGCAAGCGTTTTTGGATAAGTATGGGCGTTATCGTGCTGCTTATCATTGCTTTACGCATCGCCTTGCCCTATATTATCCTTAATGTGGTGAACAAACAATTGGCCGATTTGGACGGCTATACCGGCCATGTGGACGATATCGACCTCAACTTGTACCGAGGGGCCTATATAATTAAAGACCTCACTATCAAGAAAGTAGAAGATAGCGTACCCGTGCCGTTTGTGGATTTGGACCAAATGGATATTTCCGTGGAATGGAAAGCCCTGTTGGACGGATCCTTTGTGGCTGAGGTGATTATGGATGGTTTGAAGGTAAATTTCGTAAGCGGGAAAGACAATGCCCCAAAACAAACTGGGGAGGGTGTGGACTGGAGGCAACAGGTGAAGGATTTGGTTCCCATCAAAATCAACCGCTTCGAGGTGATGAACAGCGAAATCCATTACCGCGATTTCAGCCGCCAACCGGTGGTGGATCTGTATATGGATGAGCTCTATGTATTGGTAACCAACCTAACCAATAGCGAAGACCTTAGCGAAACCATGGTAAGCGACCTTACGGTACATGCCGCCATTATGAGCGGCGCGCCATTGGACATAACGGGCAAAATGGATCCATTCGATAGCTTGGGCACTTTCAATTTCGACCTAGAGCTAGTAAAATTGCCGCTTACAGACCTCAATGAGTTCTTGAAAGCGTATGCTAAAATAGATGCCAAAAGCGGCACGTTTAGCCTATACTCAGAGGTAGCGGCGGATAAGGGCATGTTTGAGGGGTATGTAAAACCGTTGATGCACGATGTGGACATCTTGGATTTGAAGAACCAGGACAAGGGCGACAAGTTCATCCGCATTATTTGGGAAGGCTTGGTGGGGTTGACTATCAACATTTTACAAAACCAAAAGCACGACCAGTTTGCTACCCAAATACCGTTTGGCGGCAATTTGCAGAGCCCGGATATCGATATTCTGGAAACGATTATCTACCTTCTTAGAAACGCCTT
>CAYYZT010000036.1:0-2487 GCA_964476015.1 uncultured Chitinophaga sp. | reverse complement strand
CAATACCGTAAATCCTGATAAGAGCTTCAGGGAACGCTGGCGCGAACGCAGGCAAAAGGACTAACGCCCTTACTTCGCAAGATATTGATATTCAGGCCTTAAATTATCCTTCAATGTGCTATAAGGTATCAGGATAAATTGCTCCCCCTCGGCGGGGCTGGCAATTTCGGCAGGGGAATAAACAAACACCAGCCCCTCTGGATGGATACCAAAGGTTTCGGGCAGGTAAAACACCCCTTCGGGAAACGTGAAACCTGCATGGGACAACGGTGTGGCAGCATCAATGCCCTTGTTTTTACGGAATATCAGCTCGCCCGCCGCCAATAGGCTATATGGTTGATTAACAATACTTTGCAACACCAAACGCTTGCCCGTGGTGGCATCGAAATTTTCTAGGTGGCTGGCAAAACTGCCCGTAATGCCGCCATTATCGAAGTACACCCGGCCGCCCAAAGTAAAGGTATTGGCAGTCGCAAACGCAGGCCACGCCTCGTTTTGCTCTTCCCAGCCTTGTACTTTGGTGCCAGCGGGCACATCGGCCTTGGCTTCGCGAAAGAAAGAGGCTGCAATGCTGTCCAGGTCTTGCTTTCGGGCACCGGGGATGCCGGTAAGGTAGTACCAATTAAAGCGGTCCACCGAGTCTTTTAGGGCTGCGTTGGCCTCAAGGTTAAACCACCGCCATGATATTTTGCTGCATGCCGTTGATTCACAGTTGTTTTCGATGATGTTTTTTTCTTCAAACGTCCAACTATAACCCTGCAATTCGGCAGGCTTGGGGATTGAGTCGAAGCGGGGCAAGGTATCCGGAAGCACCACCAACGGGGTATCTTCCCAATTTTCAGGCGAATTGCCCGAATTGCAGGCCACGAGACACATACAGGCCAAAAACAGGGCAAAAAAGCTGCGGGATGTAGAATAACGTTCAAAAATCATACGATGGTTTCAGAAAGCCAATTTTACCGCAATTACGACATTTTGCGACATATTTTGAGGCATTTTTGCGGTAAAATAGCTCAAAATTGAGCTAAAATGTCTCAAAATTGCGGCAAAATAGCGCACTGTACCGCTGGTTAAATAAATATTATCTTTGGCCCTCACACAACCGACAAATGGCATGGAGCAAATTTGGTACACCATAGTAAACCCTGCTGCCGGGGGGCGAAAGGGGGAGAAAAAATGGAAAACCATAGAGGCGGATATGAAAAGCCTCGGCATACCCTACCAGCCACACCTTACCAGTGCCAGCCTACATGCCAGCCGCATTGCCAAAGAGGCCGTGGAGCAAGGCTATCGCAAGCTGCTCATCATCGGCGGCGACGGCACCCTCAACGAGGTGGTAAACGGCCTCTTCGCCCAAAGCACCGTACCTACTGCTGATGTAACCATAGCCTTGATTTCCATAGGCACCGGCAACGACTGGATAAAGACCATCGGCCTGCCCAAAGACCCCAAAGCCGCGCTGCAACTGGTAAAGAACGGCACCAAAACCCTTACCATAGATGCCGGGCTGGCCCATTACCACCTACATGGCCACAGGCAGAGCCGCCACTTTGTAAACGTGGCCGGAATGGCCTTCGATGCCGAAGTGACCCGCAACGCCAACGCCAACAAAAACGCCACTGGCCCCATGCAATACTGGCTCAGTTTGGTGAAAACCCTCTTTACCTACAGCCCCGTGCCGATGACCGTAAACGTGGACGGCAAGGTTTACGAAGACCTCACCTTTTGCCTAAATGTGGGCAATTGCCAGTTTGCGGGCGGCGGCATGATGATAGTGCCCGGAGCCAAGCCCGATGACGGCCTGTTCACCATTACCCATATCAAAAACGCCAGCAAATGGTTGGTAATAAGGAACGTAGCGGCGTTGGGCGATGGCACCTTTACCAAGTTGGATGTGGTGGAACAGTACACCGGCACCAACGTAAAAGTTACCTCACCCGTGCCCGTTTGGCTAGAAGTGGAGGGCGAAGTATTGGGCGAAGCCCCGTTCGAGTTCCAGATTATACCGGCGGCGGTGAAGGTGCTAGTGGGGTAGATTGCGTTTATGTGGAGATAGTGCTCTGTTAATACGAAGTGATTTTCCAGCATGTAAATAACATGGAACTACTGCCCCAAAAAGCGTATTATTGTTATAAACACGGCCATGAAACGAACCCAAGTAATAGAAACGCTTAACAGTTTGCCCGAAGACTTTGTTCTGGAGGAGCTGATTGAGCGTTTGGTGTTTATGGAAAAGGCTGAAGAAGGCTTACAAGATGAAGCCGCGGGAAATATGATGGCAGCAGAAGATGTTCAAGAATATTTCCGCAAGAAATGGAATACGAAATAGCCTATACCAAAAGGGCATTAAAGGATTTGACTTTAAAATGAGCATAACGGTTTGATGTTAGGCTCCTACGGAGCTGCCCATACATTCGTTTAAAGATGCTACAGATGTTGGGTCCCTAAGGGACTGGTAGACAACTCCGTAGGAGTTCAACATCTGTA
>CAYYZT010000035.1:0-15356 GCA_964476015.1 uncultured Chitinophaga sp. | reverse complement strand
GGGGCCACGCCCGAAACCCTTATAAAGCTGGATAACGGCCTTGCGGAGACCGTGGCATTGGCAGGTACGCAAGCAGACAAAGGCATAGTGCTGGAGCAAGTGGCTTGGGGCGAAAAAGAACGGCACGAGCAGCAAATAGTGGCCGATAATATTCTTGGTTTGATTGAGGCCCATTTTCCTGCGGTGGACATACAAACCAACGGCCCTCAGACGGTTTCCACTGGCGCGTTGCTGCATTTAAAAACCACCTTCAACTGGCGCGTGCCGCAAGATTTGTCGGCCATCGAATCGTTTGTTACCGACCTCCACCCTACCCCAGCCATCGTGGGCCAGCCACGCGAGGCCGCATTGGACCTGATAGCCACCACCGAAACGCACGACCGGGCTTACTACACCGGACTGCTCGGCCCCGTGGGCGGACAGGCATCTACCCACCTTTTCGTAAACCTGCGGTGCATGCAGGTGTTTACCGATTATGTGGCACTGTACCTCGGCGGGGGCCTCACCGCCGCCAGCAACGCCAAAGCCGAGTGGCGCGAAACGGAACTGAAAGCGGGCACGCTGCTAGGGGTTATCTAAAAAACCAATCCGGAACATTTAGCCGCCCTTATGCATTGTAAGGAGAGCTAAACTATTGCCATGAAATATTGGATGATGTTGATTTTGGGCGGCTTAACAGCTTTGGTAGCTTGTAGCCATACTCCCACGGAAACCGCCGGATATGCCGAAAGTGTACAGCATACCGCCGTAGATACGCCCAAAACCAAGTACGAAGTGACCAAGACGGAAGAAGAGTGGCGGCAAACCCTTACGCCAGCACAATACCAAGTGCTTCGCAACAAGGGCACCGAGCGGCCCCACAGCGGCGAGTACGACCAACATTTCGCCACGGGCTATTACGTATGCGCGGCCTGTGGCAGCAAGCTTTTCAGCAGCAATACCAAATTTGATGCGCACTGCGGCTGGCCCAGCTTTTTCGCCCCGGAAGACAGTGCCGCCATTGAGTACGTAACCGACCGAAGCCACGGCATGGTGCGCACGGAGGTGCTCTGCGCCAAATGTGGGGGCCACTTGGGCCATGTGTTTGAAGACGGGCCCGCGCCCACCGGCCAGCGTTACTGCATCAACTCGGTATCCATGAAGTTTGTGGGCGAGGACGGAAGCGTTAAATAATGTTATCCGGCCCTTCATTTTTGACTATTCGGGTTTCGCGTTCCATATTTATCCTCGGCTTATTCCATTTACCTATATTTGTAAGCCGTACTAACGCACTTTATATCAGCTCTCGGAGTTTATGAAACACTTGGCACACTTGCTCGCTATCGCCATCTGGGCATTGATTGGTTGTGGCGCATCCACCGAAAACAACTCGAACGTTGACGAAATACAGGTGGAGCCTGTATATGAGCAGTTCGATAAAAAGGATGGCTATGAGATAAAGGTGAAAATAAACAACCTAAAGGATACCACCATTTATCTGGCCTTTTACCTGGGCGACAAAACCTACATGAAGGATACCGTACGCCTGAACGCCAACGGCGAGGCTACCTTTAAAGGCGATAGCATCTTGCCACAGGGCATTTACCTGATAGTGCTGCCGCGCAAAACGTATTTCGACGTGGTGGTGGGCGAAAACCAGTACTTCTATGTGGAAAACGATACCAACCCGGCCGATTTCATCAAAAACTTCAAGACCACGGGCAGCTTGGAAAACCAGATTTTCTACGACGACATCCGTTTCTTGGCCGAACGTGGCAAAAAGCGCGAGGAGATAACCAAACAGCTCAAAGCCGCCGAGGAAAAGAAAAACGACAAAGAGGTGGAAAAGCTGAAAGAGGACCTCAAAAAACTGGACGAGGAGGTGAAGCAGAACCGCAAGATGCTGCAAGCCAAATATCCAGGTACGCTGTTTGCCAAAATATTGAAGATGCTGGAAGAAGTGCCTACCGTGGAACTGCCCCGCAACGACAAGGGCGAGGTAACGGACAGCAACTATGCCTACAACCATTACAAAAACCACTACTTCGACAATATAGACCTTGCCGACCCACGCCTTTTGCGCACGCCCATATTGCACAACAAGGTGGATTATTATCTGGAGAAAGTGAGCATACAGCACTACGACACGATTATAAAGGCCGTGGATTACATCATCCAAGCATCGCAGCCCAATGAGGAAACCTATAAGTATTGGGTGATTACGCTGCTAAACAAATATGCCAACACCAACATTATGGGCCTAGAGGCCGTGTACGTGCACGTAGCAAACAAACATTATTGCGCCAAGGAAGGCCAAGCCTATTGGTTGGATAAAGCCGATAAATTCCGCATTTGCGACCGGGCGCGTAAAATGGAGCCTACGCTTATCGATAAACCGGCACCGGCATTGGTATTGAAAGACGTAAACGGCAAGTGGGTGAACATGCAAACCATCAATGCCGATTACATTCTGCTGATGTTTTACGACCCGGATTGCGGCCACTGCAAAAAAGACGCTCCGTTGTTTAAGGCGGCTTACGACAGCCTGAAAACCATCTACAACATCAAGCCTATAGCGGTAAGCATTACTAACGAAACGGAAAAATGGAAGAAGTTTATCCAAGAGTTCGGCATCAGCGATTGGTATAACTTGGCCGACTTGGAACGCCAAAACCCTTTCCGCGAGATATACGACATACAGAGCACCCCGCGCCTGTTTTTGTTGGACAAGGATAAAGTCATCCGCGGCAAACGTTTCTCCCCCGAACAACTGGGCGACTTGCTGCACCAGCTCGAACGCATCAAAAAGAACAAACAGGAGCAAAAGAAGTAACCGTGCGGCAGGTTAATTCTTGCTAACTGCCCCTTTACGGGCGTTTCGGTTTCCGATTATTGTCTTACTTTTGGATTCCTTACGGAACCACAACGGAACAAACACTTTACTTTGAGCGAGCGGCTGGTCATTATTCCAACCTACAATGAGCGGGAAAACATCGAGAAGATGATACATAAGGTATTCTCTTTGACGATGCCTTTCGATGTGTTGATTATTGACGACGGCTCGCCCGACGGCACCGCCCAGATAGTAAAAAACCTGATGCAGCAATACCCCGAACGCTTGTTTATGGAGCAGCGCACGGGTAAGCTGGGGCTGGGTACCGCCTATATACACGGGTTCCGTTGGGCGCTGGCGCGGCACTACCAGTACATCTTCGAAATGGATGCCGATTTCTCGCATAATCCCGAAGACCTTATCCGCCTTTATGAAGCTTGCCACACGGGCGGTGGAGACCTCTCCGTAGGCTCGCGCTACACCAAGGGCGGCAACGTAAAAAACTGGCCTTGGAGCCGTATCTTCATCTCCTACGGCGCGTCGCTATACGTACGCCTTATTACGTGGATGCCTTGTAAAGATGCTACCGCCGGGTTTGTATGTTACAAACGTATAGTGCTGGAAACGATGGACCTCTCCCGCATCCGCTTCATCGGTTATGCCTTCCAAATCGAAATGAAGTTTACCGCCTGGAAACACTGTTTTAAAATAAAGGAAGTACCCATCACGTTTATCGACCGCGTGGAAGGCGTATCCAAAATGAGCACCAAAATAGTAAAGGAAGCCGTTTTCGGCGTGCTCAGCCTACAATGGGAAAGCTTCTTCCGCAAATACCCGAAACCGAAAAAATCTTAATCCCTAAATCGCTTATTTATCCTTACGCCCCTAAGCTATCGGCAAAAATTTGAAGCCATTTTATCCATGAATAGATTACATTCAAAATGGATTGACGATATTCTGCACCACCAAGAGAGCAGCTTCACGTTCGCTGTGGTTTGATGACAAAAAAGGATTGACGATATTTAAGTATGTAAGTGATCCTACGTGTGGAAGGCTGTGGTTTGATGACAAAAAAGGATTGACGATATTTAACAAGCCTTGGCATAGACAGCCCGGAGGGCTGTGGTTTGATGACAAAAAAGGATTGACGATATTAGGCCGCCTACCGCAAGATATACCCGCCCGGCTGTGGTTTGATGACAAAAAAGGATTGACGATATTTATAGTGGAATGCTTTCTATTGATTCCATAGCTGTGGTTTGATGACAAAAAAGGATTGACGATATTAATCAGCGGTGCCGAGATTGACAACCCATAGCTGTGGTTTGATGACAAAAAAGGATTGACGATATTGTATAGATGCCAGCGGTAAGTAATACTACTGCTGTGGTTTGATGACAAAAAAGGATTGACGATATTCCACGTGCATTTCCACCTCATCATCGTACAGCTGTGGTTTGATGACAAAAAAGGATTGACGATATTTCGGCCACGGCTCTCATTACCAGTTTTTGAGCTGTGGTTTGATGACAAAAAAGGATTGACGATATTTCACCAAGTCAATTGCCACCAATGCCAAGCGCTGTGGTTTGATGACAAAAAAGGATTGACGATATTCGCACGGCATAACCTAGTAAACCGCCATCCGCTGTGGTTTGATGACAAAAAAGGATTGACGATATTCGATGTTGGATTGCCGTGGTAGTTATACGCGCTGTGGTTTGATGACAAAAAAGGATTGACGATATTATCATCATTTTTTGGGCTTGCGATTTAGCCGCTGTGGTTTGATGACAAAAAAGGATTGACGATATTGAACGCCTTATCTTTGTTGCATGGGTATTCGCTGTGGTTTGATGACAAAAAAGGATTGACGATATTCGACCTGCAAAACGACATTGCAACCGTTTCGCTGTGGTTTGATGACAAAAAAGGATTGACGATATTATTTGCCAAAAAAGGCTGAATCGTTACCAGGCTGTGGTTTGATGACAAAAAAGGATTGACGATATTGGCCATAGGGACGATAGCGGTGCAATGGACGCTGTGGTTTGATGACAAAAAAGGATTGACGATATTGATAGTAAGGTTCATAAATCTATTTCCGACGCTGTGGTTTGATGACAAAAAAGGATTGACGATATTATATCACCCGTGCCAAAGACTTACCAGCAGCTGTGGTTTGATGACAAAAAAGGATTGACGATATTTCTGTATTCGCCCACGTTGCTTGATTTGTGCTGTGGTTTGATGACAAAAAAGGATTGACGATATTCAACGTTGTTGGCGATGGACTTTACCGCACGCTGTGGTTTGATGACAAAAAAGGATTGACGATATTATGGCGGCACCGCTCAATACGCTACGGCTGGCTGTGGTTTGATGACAAAAAAGGATTGACGATATTGCCGAAATGTATCAACTTGGCACGGCCACAGCTGTGGTTTGATGACAAAAAAGGATTGACGATATTCCCCAACCAAATCAATGTTTATAGCGGAATGCTGTGGTTTGATGACAAAAAAGGATTGACGATATTGGCCTTTTTCTAGCGGTAGTGGACTGTGCAGCTGTGGTTTGATGACAAAAAAGGATTGACGATATTGCACACTTGGCGGCGCATCGGCACTCGGCGGCTGTGGTTTGATGACAAAAAAGGATTGACGATATTAACAAAGGGCTTTACCATTTGCCGATTAGGCTGTGGTTTGATGACAAAAAAGGATTGACGATATTGCAACATCCGATGTGCCGCCCGTTGCGCCAGCTGTGGTTTGATGACAAAAAAGGATTGACGATATTTGCCCATACTTCCATAAGGCGAATTTTAACGGCTGTGGTTTGATGACAAAAAAGGATTGACGATATTATTCGGTTTCTGCACCCGTAACCGATTGTGGCTGTGGTTTGATGACAAAAAAGGATTGACGATATTTAAACACCGTAGCAACTGAAATGATAGTGTGCTGTGGTTTGATGACAAAAAAGGATTGACGATATTTTCCGTCCACCGTGGGCGATAACCAACCAAGCTGTGGTTTGATGACAAAAAAGGATTGACGATATTCGCAAAATATCTAATGCCAATTCCATTACAGCTGTGGTTTGATGACAAAAAAGGATTGACGATATTGCGAAACAACCCCGCCAGTAGAAGGCGAGGGCTGTGGTTTGATGACAAAAAAGGATTGACGATATTTGGCGCGTGAAATACTACCCGGTATCCACTGCTGTGGTTTGATGACAAAAAAGGATTGACGATATTCAACCAGTTCGGGCCTTGTAGTGGTCTATCGCTGTGGTTTGATGACAAAAAAGGATTGACGATATTCTTCCGGCTACGGATGTATTTTATCTTATCGCTGTGGTTTGATGACAAAAAAGGATTGACGATATTCTTGAGGCTTTGATTGCTTGGTGAAACTTAGCTGTGGTTTGATGACAAAAAAGGATTGACGATATTAAGGAATTGGATGTGTGGGTGAATCGTGTGGCTGTGGTTTGATGACAAAAAAGGATTGACGATATTTTCTTCCTTGTTTGGGACATCTTGTGATTGGCTGTGGTTTGATGACAAAAAAGGATTGACGATATTTATAACAGTTCTGACAAGGTAAACAGATGTGCTGTGGTTTGATGACAAAAAAGGATTGACGATATTATCGACTGAAACGCAAACACCCACGCGTGTGCTGTGGTTTGATGACAAAAAAGGATTGACGATATTTTTCGCTTGACACACCGCGATAGGCCAGCAGCTGTGGTTTGATGACAAAAAAGGATTGACGATATTTATTCGCCGAAAACAGTCATTAACCGTAGAGCTGTGGTTTGATGACAAAAAAGGATTGACGATATTACCGGCAAAGATGGGGTATTTGTACGTACAGCTGTGGTTTGATGACAAAAAAGGATTGACGATATTGTTCTACCCGTTCGGAAACTTCCGGCGTTGGCTGTGGTTTGATGACAAAAAAGGATTGACGATATTCCAAAACCAGCGGTAACACCTCAGCATTACGCTGTGGTTTGATGACAAAAAAGGATTGACGATATTCCCACCGATTGCCGAAGGCTATTCCGATTAGCTGTGGTTTGATGACAAAAAAGGATTGACGATATTATAAACCCATTGTTTATATTAGTCCAATAGCTGTGGTTTGATGACAAAAAAGGATTGACGATATTTGTTTGTACTTGCTAAAACTGCTGCTTTGGGCTGTGGTTTGATGACAAAAAAGGATTGACGATATTGGAAGCGCAATGTTACCCTTACTGTTGATGGCTGTGGTTTGATGACAAAAAAGGATTGACGATATTCCCCACTCGTTCTTAACCGTTGCACCGTTGGCTGTGGTTTGATGACAAAAAAGGATTGACGATATTATCGCCCCGGTTGTGGGTAATATTCAACTGGCTGTGGTTTGATGACAAAAAAGGATTGACGATATTATGTTGTGCCGAAACCCATGGCACCAGCCGGCTGTGGTTTGATGACAAAAAAGGATTGACGATATTCATGGTAGCGGTGGTGTAGTTGGGCCAGTTGCTGTGGTTTGATGACAAAAAAGGATTGACGATATTCCATCATTACAATGGCCACCCCAACGGTGTGCTGTGGTTTGATGACAAAAAAGGATTGACGATATTGGTGGCACCGTCAAATGGCTTGATAAATGGCTGTGGTTTGATGACAAAAAAGGATTGACGATATTGGTAAATATAGCCGTTGCGGTGGCCGAGGTGCTGTGGTTTGATGACAAAAAAGGATTGACGATATTAGTTGGCATTGCGACCTTCTAGTTATCAGTCACTTAGATGCGGGTAAAGCATCGAGAAAAAGTACGGTTGGTTTAGCTTTGTGCTAAATCTTCCGTGTTTTTCCAACGGCTAGAAAAATTCGAGTTGCTTGGGGCCTTCCGGCAGCGGATCGCTTTTTTTGCCCCAATAGTTTGAGATGAGACTGTATTGCTTGTCGGTAATCCGTAGTATGCTTACCTGCCCGAGCGACGGTATAAAACCTTTTACCCGGCTTTCATGTACATCCGCACTTTCGCCGCTTGCACAGTGGCGTACATACACGGAGTACTGCATCATGGCGAAACCGTCATTTTGCAATTTCTTGCGGAAGATAGCATACGCTTTCCGCTCTTTGGGCGTACCCGTGGGGAGGTCAAAAAAGACAAATAGCCACATAATGCGATAGGCATTTAGCCTAGTATCGTGGTCTGCCATTGCGGGCAGTTTGGTTTCTATCTCACGGCCATTCGGGGTATAGCAGCTTCCGCTTATCGCTGCTGAATGCCGTTGCTAAGCTGGCAGCCGTATTAGCCATGGCAACCATCATCGGGCTGGTTTGGCCGTTCATGCCCACATCCCGGGCCAACAAGCCTACAAGCTTTGCTTTATCAGCCTGTGTTACCTCGTCATTCAATCCATTTGCTTCTACCAGTTCCCATACGGCAAAATCCACAAATGGGCGGTAAGGCTCCATAATATCGTCGGCCAAGCAAAAGGCATTGTATTTATTCTTATGAAAGATGCCTAGCGTAGGCAAGAGGCCCGAACCTGCCAGTGCCCTTGCCATTGCAGCCCTAATAATGGAGTAGCCATAGTTTAGCTTCTCGTTGGGCGGTGGACCGAACCTTTCGCGCCGGAACCCTTCCTCAAACAAGGCTGCCCAATACCTCCTTGCCCCTTGTGCCTCGCGATTGTCGGTATCGCCGCTCTTTACGCCCGTAGCTATATAGCGCAATGCGCTGCCGTCGCCGCCAACCCTATCCAATAGGCCAGCTTGGTTGATGAGCTTGCATTTAATGGTTTGCTGCCACAACTGCTTGCGTAATGGCTCACTCGCCTCAATTTGGTTTCTGAACCGCTCTGTTTGTATATAGTGCGTATCCAGATGCAGCAGCATGGATGTGGGCATGTGCTTTTGGTCGCATATTATTACCCCCACGTTGTGCGCCGCCAACTCTTGCATCGCCCCAAGGGTAATGGTGGTTTGCGGGTGCTCCAATACTAAGCAGCCCAAATCCTCCACCGGGGCGGTTTTGGTTTCGCCAGTTTCCTTGGATGTCAGTACCAGTTGTTTTTTGCTGATATTGATATGGCCAGGGCTAGAGATAAAAAGGCTGCGTTTTAGCATAAGCTTTATGTATTTCCCCTAATTGATTGACTACAACTTTAATTGGGGAATATCGTATCCAAGCCCGAAGGCTATTGAATCGTATATGTTGATTAGGATTGTCTAAATTGGCAGCTAAATGAAATCTAAAACTGTAATCTCCAGCAGATAGCTTTTGCACCCTATATAAATGCTTGGCTAGCAATACCTGATTATTCCTGTTTTCCTCAAAGGCATCTTCGCTAAGCCCCAACAAAAACATATCATTAATTTGTAGCGATGCAATTAGTTTACTCCCGTCGTTGGGTATTCGGTCAATAACCGGCAAGCCTTGTTTTCCACGCTCCACGGCTACCCAAAAAGTAGTTACCTTTTCAAAAAGCTCACCGTTTTCGGTTTGGTAGATTGCGATATGGTGGTTATTACCTGGCTCTACCCATTGGTTTATCCCCTCCTTTAGCTGTACCGCCCCCGATGATGACTCTTTCATGCGAACCTTTAGTATTGGGACGGCAGGCCCATTTTTGTTGGGCAAGAACAACTTTGGTACTTTGCGGTCACTTTCAATAGTAAAAAATACTCCATCGGGTATGGCATAATCGGGCTTGCTGGTATCCACGCCCATTTCGTTAAGGCGGTTTTTAATAATTTGCTTAATATTAGCATCAACCACCTTTTCTACATGCTTGCCCGTTTGCAGGTTTTCCAAAGGCTTGCGGATGTGATAATACGCTTGGGTTTCGCCGGGTGCGGTGCGTTGGCCATATACGGTTTCCTTATGTAGTTGCCCACGGGCGGCCAATCCTTGGGCCTTAAATTCTGCACGTTTGTTGTTTGCCGTTTTGGTAATCGTTTTGCTGATAGGCGTGATAACCCTTCGCTGCGCTCTGTATGATATTACCAACTGGTTAATGGCCTTGTTGGCATCGGTAACAAAGGTATCCCAAGGCTCGGGGAATTGTAGTTCTTCCAAATCCCGGTACACTTTTTCCTTGTTTCTAAGGGTGGATATTTTTTGCAGATACCCCGCATGGCTGCACGCTACGGCAAGCGCATCAATAGCGTGGTGGCGATGGTCGTCACGGGTTTTGAAAGGATAAAACGTACCTTGCTTTACATTACCCTCTACTACCCTGCCAAGCTTCTGGAGCCGATCGCGGTTCTTTTTGTTGGCACGCTCATCCCATGCTATTATTTCAATCAAAGCACCCTCGCCATCCAAAGCGGCTATATATTCGCCATCAGGCAAATCTTGGTTGCGTATGTTGGATAGTAGGATATTGTTTAAGCCCCAATAGTGGCGCAAGAGAGAAGTAACGGTGCCTTGTGCCACGTTTACCTTTCTACTGATGTTTTTAAGGTAGTTTACCGCCTCACGGCTAATGTATCGGGTATCGTTCAGCTGCCGCTGTATGAAATCATCCAAGGCAGGGTTGTCTTCCGAAACAAATTTTTGGTACTTTTTATAGGGCAATAGGCTCTTTACCCTTGCTTTTACTTCCTCCCACTTCTTCGGGTCATTGCGCTGATAATACTGGTACGGTGTAAGATTCCTTTTTTCGCTTTGGTTTATCCTACGTTCACAGATGGTTTTGTTCGCCAAGCTATCATCCAAGCTTATGCTATAAGGAATGATGTGCTCTATCTCATATTCCTTAAACAAATCAGTAATGCCTATTTGGTTGCCGGAATAAGGGCAGGTGCGGTTGCTCTCATAATACAATACCAATTTTTGGATATTGTATGATGAGTGGGGCAAGCCGTATTCATCGAGCACCACTTTCATCCTATCATTACGGGCTTCGTTCTTGAACTGTTGAGACCTTATCTCATCCCGCTTCTTCTTGGGCAGTTTCAAGTCGCGGGCCATTTCAACCCTGATGGTTTCAATCTCGCCATCGCCCCCATGCTTTTCAAGTATGGCGTTCACCAGTTTGCGCAGCTCAAAGAGTGCTTGCTGCACCAAGGGGTTACGCAAATGTGGCGGGGCAGGAAGTGCAGCCTGCAATTCAGGCTCAATAAGCTCTTGGCTGTGGTGGTACAGTTTGCCCAAGGCTTTTTCGCTCAGGCCTTTTTCGTCTTTTAGGTACAGCTTTATTTTCTCAATCGGCTTATAGGGGTGCTTTTCGATTATATTGGTAATTTCTGTAACAATGCCTTCTTGGTCTTTAGCTGGCAAAAGATTCCAAGCAGGGTTTCCATAGGCGTTTACCACACCACCTAGCAATACTGCTTTATCATAAGTGTGGCCCTGCTCCAAAAATGGCAATATGTTCCTTATGGCTTTGCGGCTGAGGCTTCCGTATTCGTTTGACAAGCGCAGTTTGGCTAGCTTTTCTGCCTGGTCCTCGTTTAGGCCCCACTTGGTTATAGCATGGGCTTTCAACCAATCTTTGGTAGTAGCAGAAAACTTGGCATGCCAAATCTCTTCTTGCTCCTTAGGCGACAGGGCATCCCATACTTTCTCGCCAAATATCTTGCGTAGGTTATTGATTGTTCTGTTGCCTACAATTTTCTGTTCATCCTCATAGTTGAAGTTTTCATGGAGCAACTTTAGCTTTTTCTTAATCAGCGAAAACTCAAACTTGTCTTTACTGCTAAAGATTTCCTCAACCAATGCCCGTTGCTTTTCATCCAAGCTATTGTCGCCGTAGCGAATGTTGTTGATAAACTGATACATCCTTACTTTCTCAAAGTCCAGACTGCTGTCGGGGCAACGAGGCTTATCTTTTTCAAAGGGGCACTTGCCGATAAGGTGTTTTTGGGAGCGCAGCGGCCGTTGGAAAAACAGTATTCCGCCAGTGGCATCCCCTATGTCGTTTTTCAGTTCATCGGTAAGTATATGAGGGTAGTGGCCACGTTGTTTGGCCCATACCTCCTCAAATTCGTTAATATACATTTGCCGCGTGGTATAGCGGTTGCGCAGGCGTTCTTGCCTAGTGTCCACTTGGGCAAGGTAATTTCCCAACGTGCCATACTCTTCTACTTTTTGCCGGGTTTCGTTTATGCCTATTTTACCGTCTTTTCCTTCGAAGATAACGCCTTCCTCATCGCTGCCCGATTGCAGGTTCTCTCTATAGCCGCGGCGTTGGCTAAAATGGTACAGCACACGGCCAAGTTCCATAAGGGTTAGCTTGGCACCGCTATAGGCCCTGGCACGGCATTCATACGGATTGATCTGAAAAAAGCTGGAAATTTCAGGATTAAACCGAGCCATAGTAATGGCTGAGTCTATGGTATCGGTTGCGGGAAACATGCCATACTCTTGCAGCTTTTTGGCCAGTATACGCTTACGCATTTTGCGCCTGAAATTTTGGCGGCGAAGCTGGCGTTTTTCCCGGCGCGTTGCATTTTTAGAGACTTCTTTACCCTTTTCAAGGTTCACCCCTTCTGGGAAAATCCTTACACCAATGTCAACAATCCTTTTTTCAGTATCGTCAACTAGTGCCCAACCGATAGAGTTGGTGCCAAGGTCTAGTCCAAGTATTCTAGCCATTGAAAATATTTTAGTTAGTGCTAAAAACTAAAATACGAAATTTGTTGTGCAATTAAAGAAAACATCGTATCCTTGTAGCAGAAAGATTTATCCATCTTTTTGTCATCTTATCACAGTAAGGCTATATGCCGAAGGTCAAAGACCTAGGGCTCTGCTTCGGTAGAGCCCATTTTGTTTCCTTTCGGAACGAGAAGTATTAATGATTGTTACTTCAGACATTGTCAAAAATAGTGAAGGCAGCCAACTTGGCTGCCTTCACTTAGTCGGGATGACTGGATTCGAACCAGCGACCCCACGCCCCCCAGACGTGTACTCTAAACCGGACTGAGCTACATCCCGAACTATCTATAAAATCAATGATTGCTAACCAACCAATCACCCAATTAACTAATTAACCGATAAACCTTCTCTCACGGCTTTGATGCCGGGCAATTCCTTGCCTTCAAAATATTCCAGCATAGCACCGCCACCGGTGGAAACGAAACTTACCTGCTCATCCAAGCCAAACTTGTTGATGGCTGCCACCGAATCGCCGCCACCCACCAAGCTAAAAGCACCTTTGCTGGTGGCTTCGGCCACTGTCAATGCAATGGCTTTGGTGCCCTCTTGAAACTTCTCCATCTCGAACACGCCCATAGGGCCGTTCCAGAGGATGGTTTTAGATTGCAGGATTACGTCTTTGTACTGCTCTATGGCATTAGGGCCAATGTCCAAGCCCATCCAGCCTGCCTCTATGCTATCACTATTTGAAAGAGCGGTATTCGCATTAGCATCAAATTTATCCGCCAAAACCGAATCGGACGGCAAATATAAGCGAACTCCTTGTTTTTTGCACTTTTCTACCAATTCTTTTGCAAGATCTAGCTTATCTTCTTCTACCAGCGAGTTGCCGATTTGCCCGCCCGCTGCTTTTACAAAGGTATAGGCCATGCCGCCGCCTATAATCAGGTTGTCCACCTTGGGCAGCAGGTTTTCGATAATCAATATTTTGTCCGACACTTTGGCACCGCCCAAAATAGCCGTGAACGGATGCTCGGCGTTATTAAGCACCTTGTCGGCATTCTCCACCTCGGCATCCATCAGGTAACCGAACAACTTATGGTCGGCATCGAAAAAATCGGCAGCAATGGTAGTGCTGGCGTGGGCACGGTGCGCGGTACCAAAAGCATCATTTACATACACATCGCCCAGCGAAGCCAATTTTTCGGCAAAGTTGCGGTCCCCTTTCTCTTCTTCTTTATAGAATCGGGTATTTTCCAGCAACAGCACTTCGCCCGGTTTAAGCCCTGCCGCTTTCTGCTGGGCTTCGGCCCCGATGCAATCTTTGGCAAACTGTACTTCCTTGCCTAGCAAACGGCCCAAATGTTTAAGCAAATGGCGCAAGCTGTATTTATCTTCCGGGCCGCCTTTGGGCCTGCCAAAGTGCGACATCAATATGGCCGAACCGCCATCATTGGTAATCTTTTGGATGGTGGGCAACGCGGCACGGATGCGGGTATCGTCCGTTATCTCGAAAGCATCGTTCAGGGGCACGTTAAAATCCACACGCACCAAGGCTTTCTTGCCAGAAAAATTGTATTGGTCGATTTTCATGGTTTATGTTACGGGTTTCGGGTTGCGGGTTGCGGGGTTGAAACATTACAAACGCGTAACTCGAAACCCGTAACCCGTAACTACGTTATAAATTTTTGAGCCTGATGATTAAATCGGCCAAACGGTTGCTGTAGCCTACTTCGTTGTCGTACCAGCCAGTTATTTTCACAAAGCTGCCTGCTACTTGTGTCAGCTTCGAATCAAAAATACATGAATGCGGGTTGCCCACAATGTCCGTAGATACAATTTCGTCTTCCGTGTATTCCAAAATGCCTTTTAGGCCCGTAGCAGCGGCTTGCTTGAAAACGCCGTTGAGCTGTTCCACCGTTACGTCTTTTTTCAGCAAGGCGTTTACTTCCGTCAATGAGCCGTCGGGCACTGGCACGCGCACCGCCGAAGCGAATATTTTGCCAGCGGTAGCGGGCATTACCACGCCCAAGGCCGTTCCGGCATTCGTAGTAGTAGGCACTATGTTGAGGGCAGCGGCACGGGCGCGGCGCAAATCGTCGTGCGGGGCATCCTGTAGGCGTTGGTCGGCGGTATAGGCATGTATGGTGGTTACAAATGCTTTTTCGATGCCGAAGGCCTCTTCCAGCACTTTTACCATCGGTGCCAAGCAGTTGGTAGTGCAAGATGCATTGGAAACAATCACGTCATCGGCACTCAATATGGCATCGTTAACCCCGAGCACTATGGTTTTGATGTCGCTACCTTTGGCAGGGGCCGAAATAACCACTTTTTTGGCACCGGCAGTCAAGTGCTTGCCTGCTTTTTCTTTACTGCGGAAGATGCCCGTGCTTTCAATCACCACATCCACGCCCAGCTTGCCCCAAGGCAGTTGCTCTGGGTCTTTTTCCGCTAGGCCCAGCACTTTGTGGCCGTTGATAACGATGTGGTCGCCGTCAACTTTTATATCGCCGTTGAAACGGCCATGAACGCTGTCGTACTTAAGCAAGTGTACCAAGGTGGCATTGTCCGCCAAGTCGTTTATGGCCAACAGTTCCACAGCCGGGTTGCCATATAATAGTTTGAAGGCCAAGCGGCCAATCCGTCCAAACCCATTGATAGCTACTTTGATGCGCTCCATAGTATTCCTCTTTTAGTATTGCAAATTTAGCAGAATCAAAACACGGGAGTTACTATTCCAACCATTATTTCTTGTTAAAAGAGTGTGTGGTTGAATTTTTTTCAAAAAATCTTGCCATAAAATTTGGCAGATGTAAGAAAGCCCATTACTTTTGCACCACCATTAGATAAACGGCCCGTTCGTCTAGGGGTTAGGACGCGAGATTTTCATTCTTGAAACAGGGGTTCGATTCCCCTACGGG